>JAAZZJ010000383.1 GCA_014237695.1 Oscillospiraceae bacterium
GACGTGGTGGAGAGGGCCAAGGCCGTTGGCGCCAAGGGCTTCAAGCTGGTGGGCTGCACCTGCGTAGGCCAGGACCTCCAGCTGCGTGGGGCTCATTACACGGAAATTTTTGACGGCCACGCGGGGAACAACTACATCTCCGAGGCGGTGCTGTCCTGCGGCGCTATCGACGCGGTGCTGTCTGAATTCAACTGCACCCTCCCCGGCATCGAGACCATCTGCGACGAGCTGAAGATCAAGCAGATCTGCCTGGACGTGGTGGCCAAGAAGGCCAACGCCGAGTACATCCCCTTCAACTATGAGACCCGTCAGGCGGACGGCGACCGGATCATCGACGAGATCATCGCGGCCTACAAGGCCCGCCGGGGCAATGTGCCCATGAACCTCTTCACAGACCACGGCAACAAGAACACCCTCACCGGTGTCAGCGAGGGAAGCCTGAAGGCCTTCCTGGGCGGCAGCTGGAAGCCCCTCATCGACCTCATCGTGGCCGGGAAGATCAAGGGCCTGGCCGGGGTCGTCGGCTGCTCCAGCGTGGCCTACGGACACGACACCCTCACCGCCGAGCTGACCAAAGAGCTGATTGCCAAGGACATCCTGGTGCTGACGGCCGGCTGTTCCTCCGGCGGACTGGAGAACATCGGCCTCATGACCCCTGAAGCCGCCGAGCTGGCGGGCCCCAACCTCCGGGCCGTATGCAAGGAGCTGGGCATTCCCCCGGTGCTGAACTTCGGTCCCTGCCTTGCCATCGGACGTCTGGAGATCGTGGCCACCGAGATCGCCGAAGAACTGGGCGTGGACCTGCCCCAGCTGCCCCTGGTCCTCTCCGCCGCGCAGTGGCTGGAGGAGCAGGCCCTGGCGGACGGCGCTTTCGCCCTGGCACTGGGCCTGCCCCTGCATCTGGGCGTACCCCCCTTCATCACCGGCAGCAAGCTGGTAACCAAGGTGCTGACCGAGGACATGGTGGGCCTCACCGGCGGACGGGTCATCGTGGACGGCGACGGCAAGAGCGCCGCCAACACCCTGGAGGCCATCATCGAGGAGAAGCGCAAGGCCCTGAATATTTGATGGGAGGCGCAGGAACATGAAACGAATTTTTATTGATCCCGCCAAGTGCGACGGGTGCAAGAACTGCACCCTGGCCTGCATGGCGTCCCATCAGGACATGACGCCCCGGAAGGGCTCCCTGGCGGAGATCCGGCAGGCGGTGTACGCCCTGGATCTGACCGATCCCGCCACCCAGTCCCGGAACCGCATCATCTCCGATGGCGAGGGAGGCTACAGCCCCATCTTCTGCCGCCACTGCGACATCCCCGACTGCGCGGCGGCCTGCATGAGCGGGGCCCTGGAGAAAAATATGGAAACCGGCCTGGTGGAGTATAACGGCGACAAGTGCGCGGCATGCTATATGTGCGTCATGAACTGCCGCTACGGCGTTCCGGCCATCACGCCGGACCGGACGCGGATGGTGAAGTGCGACTTCTGCCAGCACCTGGAGGAGGGTCCCGCCTGCGTGCGGGCCTGCCCCAAGAAAGCCATTGAAGTAAGGGAGGTATGACCATGGAGCGATTTGTCATCATTGGCGCGGGAGCCGCTGGCATCAGCGCCGCCCAGGTCCTCCGGGAGTTCCGTCCCAACGACACCGTCACCGTTATCTCCATTGACGAACACGTCCATTCCCGCTGTATGCTCCACAAGTACCTGGGTCATGAGCGGACCATCCAGGGCATCAATTTCGTGGGAGAGGATTTCTTCGAGAAGAAGGACATTTTCCATATCCCCTGTCAGACTGTCAGCAGGATCGACACAGGGGCCAAACTGGTCTACTACGGCGAGGACTACAGCGTCCCCTATGACAAGCTGCTCATCGCCACCGGGTCCGGGTTCTTCATCCCTCCCATTCCCCACTTCCGGGAAGCTCCCAACGTGTTTGGCTTCCGTGATCTCAGCGACGCTCTGAAGATCGACGAGGCCTTTGGCAAGGGCAAACGGGTGTTCATCGTGGGCTCCGGCCTGGTGGGTCTGGACGCGGCCTCCGCCCTGTGCCACCGGGGCGCGGAGATCACCATCGCCGAGATGGCCCCCCGGGTGATGCCCCTCCAGACGGACGACTACGCTGCCAGCGTATATCAGAAGGTCTTCGAGGACCACGGCTGCCGGTTTCTGCTGGGTATCGGGGCTACGGACGCGGTGGTGGACAGCGAGGGCAACATCACGGAGGTCATCCTCTCCACCGGGGAGCATGTGCCCTGCGACTTCATCATCATGGCCGCCGGCGTGCGCCCCCGCATTCAGATCGCCCAGGCCAGCGGCATCAAGGCCGAGCGGGCCATCGAGGTGGACGATCACCTGCGGACCTCCGCCCCGGATGTC
>JAAZZJ010000384.1:0-2149 GCA_014237695.1 Oscillospiraceae bacterium
GCCCAGGAAGTTCTCCATGACCTCCATCAGCTCCTGGCTGCTGAGCTTCTCGATGCTGCTCAGGCCCTTGGCCAGGATCTCGCTGTGACTGCGGTGGCTGCCGAAGGTATAGTCGTTCCGGTCCAGCAGATACGCCTGCCCCACGGCGGCGGCCTCCTGTCCCAGGGACAGGTGGGCGGGACCGGGATAGGTGGTCTCGATGCCGTTATAGACCCCCTGGGTCTTGATCTGGTTGAGCATGGACTCAAATTCCCGCAGGATGGCGATGTCCCGCCAGATACGCACCAGGTTCTCATCCCCCAGCTTTTCCCGCTCATCCGCCAAAGTCTTATGGTAGGCGTTGACAGGGATGTCCTTAAAACGGATCGCACCAGGCGCGCGCAGCTCGCTGGGATCGACCGGCAAACATTTTGGCATGATAATCAACCTCCCTAAATTTGAAAGATGGCTTCCCGGATGACTTCCGCCACGGTGGGATGGGGGAAGACCAGCTTTTTCAGCCGCTCCGGAGGCAGGCCGGTGTCGATCATCATCACGGCGGTCATAATGATCTCAGAGGCGTAGGACCCTATCATGTGACAGCCCGCCAGGCAGTTCCGGTCCGTATCCACAACCAGCTTGATGAATCCCCGTCCGCCCCGGTTCTCGGCCACGTACCGTCCGGCGAACAGCATGGGCAGCTTGACCTCCTTCACGTTCAGCCCCTTGGCCCGGGCGCTTTCCACGCTCTCACCCACCCAGGCTGCCTCCGGGTCGGTGTAGAGGACGGAGGGGATCACGTCATAGCGCATCTCGTCCCGGACGCCCAGCATGTGATGGACGGCCACCTCCGCCTCCCGGTAGGCGGTGTGGGCCAGCAGGGACCTGCCGTTGCAGTCGCCGATGGCGTACACCCCGGCCACGTTGGTACACAGATGGCGGTCCGTGACCACGGCGGGGCCGTCGGTCTCAATGCCCAATTTCTCCAGGCCAAGCCCGGCGGTATTCGGATGGCGCCCGGTGCTGACCAGAACCGCGCCGCACTTGAGTTCCTGGCGCTCGCCCTTCTCCTCCCAGACCACGGAATCGCCGGTGACCTCCAGGACCCTGCAGTCCAGCTTGAAGGTCATATTCCGCTTCTTATAGTCGTCCATCAGCACCTTGCAGATCTCCGGATCGGCGTCCCCGGCCAGCTTGGGCCGCATTTCGATGACGGTGACCTTCACCCCGGCCATGGCGAAAAAGTAGGCCAGCTCCAGCCCCACCACGCCGCCGCCGATGACGGCCATCTCCTTGGGCAGCTCCTTCAGGTCCAGAGCCTCCCGGCTGGTGAAGGCGAAGCCGCTTTTCAGAGCCTCCTTCAGTCCGGCAATGGATGGCACCACCGCCTCCGCGCCGCTGGCGATGGCCAACCGCGTCCCGGTGAAGCTCTCGCCCCCCGCGTCCACCTGGAAGCCGCCCTCGGCGCGGCCCGCGACGGCGGCCTTCTCTCGGATCACAGTAATTTTGTGGGACTTCATGGCGGACTCCACGCCGGTGACCAGCTGCTTGACCACCTGTCCCTTCCGCTTGAGGACGGCGGCGTGGTCCAGAACCACGTTTTCGGCGGTGACGCCGAAAGCAGCGCTCTCCGCGGCGTGGCGGTAGAGCTTGACGGAATTGAGCAGGGTCTTGGTGGGGATGCACCCCTCGTTGAGGCAGGTGCCGCCCATGTGCCGGGCCTCAAAAAGACACACGGTCATGCCGCCCTGGGCGGCCCGCTGGGCGCACAGATAGCCGCCGGGGCCTCCGCCGATAACCAGCAGATCAAAATGTTCCATATTTCTCCTCTTCTCCCCTTACAGCGCCAGCAGGGCGGTGAACCGCTCCAGGTTCCCGCACAGGGCCCTCATGAAGTATGCGGCGGGCGCGCCATCCACTATCCGGTGATCCACAGTAAGGCTCAGTCCCATGGCGGGATAGAGGACGGCCTGCCCGTCCTCCCCCGCCCGCACCCGCTGGGTGATGCCGCATACGCCCAGAATGCCGGTCTGAGGCGGATTGATGATGGGGGTGGAGTAAGTGCCGCCGATCGCGCCGAGGTTGCTAACGGTGAAAGTGCCGCCGCGGAGGTCGTCGACTTTGAAACTGCCTGAGCGGGCGGAGTCGGCAATGGCCGCCAGCTCGCGGG
>JAAZZJ010000384.1:2159-2368 GCA_014237695.1 Oscillospiraceae bacterium
TTTGCAGGAGGCTCTTCTGGTCGGCATGGAAGATGGTGGGGACCATCAGCCCTCTGGGCGTATCCACCGCCACGCCCAGGTTCACGTGCCGGAAGCGCCGTACGGAGCCGTCCTCAATGGCGTTGGCGTTGAGATCCGGATAGTCCAGGATCGTCCGGGACACGGCGAACAGGAGCATATCCCCCAGGGTGATCCCGGCACAGTCCCCC
>JAAZZJ010000385.1:0-253 GCA_014237695.1 Oscillospiraceae bacterium
CCCAACGCATCTGTACTGCTGCTGGTCAACGAGGTCAGCGGCGGAAAAAATCGCGATTTGGACTACAGCAGTCTGGAGAAGGAGTTTCCCAATTTGGTGGGTCTGGAATACTGTTCCTCTATGGATGCCAGCGATGAAGACTTCCGCCAGAAAGTGGAGCAGACCATTTTCAAGCAGGCGCTAGATTTGGACAGCTGCAAGATGGAACTTCCCAAAAGTTGGGAGAGTGTTCGTCAAAATCTGCTGAACCTGC
>JAAZZJ010000385.1:263-2303 GCA_014237695.1 Oscillospiraceae bacterium
GGGACAAAAGGGGGCGTATTACATTGACCGGCAGACCTTCCACAGCCTTTGCAAGCAGTATGACGTACCTGCGGATGACGGCCTTCGCGCATGGCTGCTGACCTGGTTTAACGACCTGGGGGTTTGCTTCAGCTACCACTTGGGCGAGGATGGATGTGAGCGGCCCACCGATTATAAGATACTGGACCCCATGTGGCTGACTAGCGCCGTCTATAAGATCATCTGGGAAAAGGAGCAGACGGACGATGGCCTGATCACACTCAGCGAGATACATCGCATCCTGGAGAAACCGGGCAGCGCCGCTATGAAAAAAGACGGGATTCCCTGTCTCGAGGATGTCACCTATAATGAGCAAGAGTGCGGTTACGTGCTGGATATCATGAGAATGTTTCACATTTCCTATCCGGCGGATACACGAACAGAGTTCATACCGGCCCTTTGCAAAACGGATTCCAAGCTGGACCCCATGCCAGCGAACTCGAAACAGCACGCTGCCTGTCGGTTCCGCTATCCGTTTTTGCCAGAAACCGTGCTGCATCGGCTTATGATTTTCTGTTATGCCAACCTGCGGCCCGGCAGACGCTGGCGAAAAGGGTTTTGGCTGGAGTGCGAGTCCCAGGGGCTTAGCGCGGTCATTCAAACCGAAGGAGCTGACAGCAAGGAAAATGAACTGCAGATTGACATATATGCGCAGAGAGAGGAGTATGAGGCATGGATATGGCTCCAGCCTCTCTGCCAACAGCTCATGAAGATCAATGATACCCTCTCATTGAAAGCGGAGGTATTTGTCCTTGCGAAGAACAGCGATGAAGAAAAGTGGTTTTCGCTGGACACCGTCTGGTATTGGAAAAACCAGGGTGCGTTGGACCTGCAGGGGGCGCGAAGCCTTTTCCCGATACAGCCTTTAATGGACCTGATTTACGGAGGATGTCTCCCCAATGTGGAAAAGAAGCTGGTGAGGAAATGGGAAAACCACAGGACAATTTCTCCTGTGGAATATCTCCAGGCTGTCACTGTTATGGTCGCAGAGTTGACGGGGATGAATCTGAGCATACCATTTGCAGAACAGACTGAAATCCTTCTTCAGCTTGTTGAGGAGATGAAACGCAGCCATAATCTACGCGAGTTGGAAATAGAGGTCATTCAGATCTTTCTTGGTTTTACCCTTGAAATTTATCACCATAAAGGCATTACGCATAGCCGGATACCCGGCGTTTCGGGTTAGGCAATCTCCGTTTAGTAATATGCCTCCCATCGTCATACCACTGTTGCCGTAGTCCTCCAGCGTGCGTGAGTTTTCCTCTCCATACAGGCCGCAGAGCATATCGTCCACCGCTTTGCGGACTTCCGGGTCATCGGTCAGTGTCTCACAGCGGAAGCCGGTGGCGGCATGACAGGGCAGCTCCTCACGGACAGTTTGGAGGTATTTCTCCGGGTCGGTATAGTTCCACCGTTCCCCGCTGGCGAAGGTGACCCGTCCGACAGCCGGGCTCTCGTCCAATACCTGCTGGAGACGGGCGGCAGCCTCCGCCACCACCGGGTCATCCTTGAATCCCTCCATCCTCAGCCGGTCCTCTGACAGCCACTCCCGGCCATCCCAGCGGATGGCCAGATCCACTGCGGAGATGCTGTCCTTGGTGACCCCCAACCGCTTGTCCGCGCAGTCAAGGCCGGCGTATAACTGTATGGCCTCCTCCAGCGTGAGATCGTGATCAATTCGCCGCTCAGGTGTGTTGATGTGTTCGATCACATACCACTCATAGCAGTGGGGGAACGTAGGATCGGCGGCGTTCCTGAGCCTCTGCCGGCCCTGTTCCGTCAGTCCCATCTGCTGGGTCTGCTTATCGAAGCAGGAAAGATATGCCTGGTAGTCGCCCTCTATGGGATTGCACCGCAGACGGTAGAGATACCGTCCCGTCTCCAGTGTGAAGCCGTAGTTCTGGCAGCAGGTTCCGCCCTCAATGACACCCTCGCTGCCATAGCAGTACCGCCGCATGGAGGGGAGGTCTTTCAGGATGCCCTTGCGGAGATCGTTCACCA
>JAAZZJ010000386.1 GCA_014237695.1 Oscillospiraceae bacterium
TTGGGCTTCCACGTGCGGTTGGACCGTCTGTGGGAGTGGGACACCTTGATCCCGAAGGTAACACCCTTGTCACAGAATTGACACTTTGCCATCCGTTGCACCTCCTTGCTGTTCGAAATCTTTGGGCTTAAAAAGCACCTTAGAGTATGATAGCAGAGTTTGACACAAAATGCAAGTATAATTTTCATTTTTTCCAAAACTTTTTCTCACCCTTGCCAAGCTGCCTTATTTATACTATAATAACCTGCGAAACGCAATAAAAAGCAGGCGGCGGCCAAAAGACCTGCGTAAATGGAGGCGAGGCATATGATTGAACAGGATGAAATGAAAGGCGGCGTAAAGGTATGCGAGCTGGTGGAACACCTGGATCTGGCCGTGGTCAACAAGGGCG
Source organism: Oscillospiraceae bacterium (assembly GCA_014237695.1). Taxonomy (GTDB): domain Bacteria; phylum Bacillota; class Clostridia; order Oscillospirales; family Oscillospiraceae; genus Pelethomonas. Next base: position 392 of record JAAZZJ010000386.1, read on the forward strand.
CAGATTTTGAAACGGCGCTGGTGGGCATCCGGGATGTGAACCGTCCCGGCCTGCAGCTGGTGGGTTTCTTCGACTATTTTGACCCCCGCCGGCTTCAGGTCATTGGCATGGCGGAAACCAAGATGCTGGAGAGCATGGATCCCGAACACCGCAGCCGCAGCTTTACCCGGCTGTTTGGCTATGACATTCCCGCCCTTGTGGTCTCCCGGGACCTGGATATTTACCCGGAATGCCTGTCCATGGCGCGGAAGCACCAGCGCACCCTGCTGCACACGGCGGATACCACGGTGGCTTTCACCACCAAGGTCATTGAATATCTGTCCCAGGCGCTTGCGCCCACCATCACCCGTCACGGCGGCCTGCTGGACATCTACGGTGAGGGCGTGCTGATTACCGGGGACAGCGGCGTGGGGAAGAGCGAAACCGCCATTGAACTCATTAAGCGGGGCCACCGTCTTGTGGCGGACGACGCGGTGGATATCCGCCGGGTGGCGGATCAGCTCTATGGCCGGGCGCCGGAATTGATCCGGCATTACATCGAGCTGCGGGGAATCGGCGTGGTGAATGTGCAGCAGCTGCTGGGCATGAGCGCGGTCAAGGTGGAATCCCAGGTGGACCTGGTGGTACATCTGGAGCGCTGGCGGGAGGATAAATTCTATGACCGCTTCGGCCTGGACGAGGAGACGGTCAACATCCTGGGCATCGACATCCCCATCATCACCATCCCCGTCCAGCCCGGGCGGAACCTGGCCACCATCGTCGAGGTGGCGGTGATGAACAACCGCCATAAGAAATTTGGCTTCAACGCCGCCCAGGAGCTGGCCGATGAGCTGGAGCGCCACGCCCAGGGGGGATAACGGTGCGATCGACGGACGCGCTCTATACTGCGGCACAATGACAAGGAGGAACCCAATGGACAGAGAGAATTTACAGCGGATTTTTGAGAAATACTGCAAAAAACTCCGGATTACCCCCGGCTGGGATGTCCAGCTGCAATTTGTGGAGGACCCGGCGTGGCGGAAGACCGGGGATTTCAAAATCGACTGCACGGACCGGAAGGCGATTCTGCTGCTGAACGCCGCAAATCCCAAGCAGGAGAACCTGGAGGAGGTCATTGTCCACGAGCTGATGCACTTGAAGATGTATCCTCTGGATCAGGTAACGGAATCCTTGATTATCAGCCATTTTGAGGAGGGAACCCCGGCCCGGGATTTCGCGTACCGGCAGTTCTTTACTGCTCTGGAGATTACTGTGGAGGAGCTGGCCAAGTGCTTCCTGCTGGAATTCGGAGAGGACCGGGAACTGTCCTATGGCAGATGCAGCCTGGAAAAGTCCTTCAATGAGCTGTACGATGGACTGAACAATATTGATTGACCAAAGGAGGAAATGGCATGTATTACATCGGTATTGACATCGGCGGAACCAACCTGAAAGCCGGTCTGGTGGACGAGAACTACCAGATCACCGCCACCAGGAAGCAGCCCCTGCAATTTGTTTCTATGGAGCAGATGGGGGAGACCCTGGCCCAGATGGCCATTGCCCTGGTGGAGGAAAACAATGTGCCCCGGGATCAGGTGGCTTCGGTGGGCATGGGCTTTCCCGGCCCCGTAGACGACCGGCGGGGTGTGGTCATCAAGACCGTGAATATCCCCATCCGTTCCATGCCGGTGGCGGAGATGTTCCACCGCTGCTGGGCGGATGTGCCCGTTCATCTGGGCAACGATGCGGACTGCGCCGCTCTGGGAGAGTTTTACCACTACGAGGACAAGAACATCGAGAGCCTGATTCTGGTGACCTTGGGCACCGGCATCGGCACCGGCGAGGGCGAGGGGGCGTTCAACATTGAGAAGTTGCGCTACCACAAAATAATCATCATGACGGACGCCGACGTGGACGGCT
>JAAZZJ010000387.1 GCA_014237695.1 Oscillospiraceae bacterium
TTGACCTTGTCGTAGGCGTTCGTAACCTGGACGATATAGCGCCTTATGTCGAATTGCTCAAACAGCATGATTTTGTTTTTCGCGGAGAAGATGTTGCGGGACAGCTGCTGTTTGTAATGGGTGATTCTGAAAAGGACACCCGTACACACCACATCCATGTGGTCAGATGGAACGGAGCTGAATGGAACAACTATATCAATTTTCGGGATTATTTGAACCGCTTTCCTGATAAAGCAATAGAGTATGACGTCTGTAAGAAAAAGTTGGTGGCGCAATTTGCAGATGACCGAGGGAGCTATACCACAGGCAAGCAGGAACTGATAGGCCGCTTGCTGAAAGAGGCACATACATGGAAGTCTGGGGCATAGTGTTGCAGACGAGCGGAGGAATGATTATGTTCGGAAAGAAAGAAAAAAGATTCAGCGTAAAAGAAGCGGAAAGCTATGGACAGCATGATCAGCGGCGGCCAAGAGCCGGCCAGAGCCGAAGACCGTGAGACCATCTTCGCCCGCATCAGCTACCGCCTCTCCCGGCTATATAACATCCTCCAGGAAAACCGGCGCAGGGTGGACGAGGAGCGGCGGGAGCTGCAAACGCTGGTGTCAGACATTTCCCATCAGGTAAAAACGCCGGTGGCAAATCTGAAAATGGTGACAGACACCCTGCTGGCAAAGCCCGTTACCGAGCAGGAGCGGCGGGAGTTCTTGCAGGGCATCCGCAGTCAGACGGACAAGCTGGAATTTCTGGTGCAGTCCATGGGAAAAGCCTCCCGCCTGGAGACCGGGGCGGTCACCCTGGAAAAGAAGGACGTGCCGCTGCTGGACACTCTGGCCCAGGCTATGAGCGGCATCGTCTACGGGGCGGAGCAAAAGGGCATCTCCGTCGAGGTACAGTGCCCGGAGGATCTGCGGGTGTCCCACGACAGCAAGTGGACGGCGGAGGCCCTGTTCAATCTGCTGGACAACGCGGTGAAGTACACCCCGGCGGGCGGGAAGATCAGCGTGTCGGTGGAGCAGTGGGAGATGTATGTCAAACTGGACGTGACCGACACCGGCAAGGGCATCCCGGAGAGCCGTCAGGCCGCCATCTTCCGGCGTTTTTACCGTGAGGAGGAGGTCCACGACCAGCCGGGGGTGGGCATCGGGCTGTATCTGGCCCGGGAGATTGTCACCCGGCAGGGCGGCTATATCCAGGTGGCCTCGAAACCCGGCCGCGGGTCTACGTTTTCGGTGTTCCTGCCCCGGCGGTAAACTGTTCACAAAAAATTCACATTCAAAGCTCCAATTCGGACATTTCTGAGACATTTGGATTTTACAATCGCTCTGCAACAGGCGAAGAGCCGTGAAAGGAGCAGACAAAAATGAACGTATTACAAACCATCGACCTGAAAAAGCAATATGGCAGTGAGCCGAACATCACCCGCGCCCTGGATGGGGTCAACCTCTCTGTGGAGCAGGGGGAGTTCGTGGCCGTGGTGGGGACCTCCGGCAGCGGCAAGTCCACCCTTCTCAATATGATGGGCGGTCTCGACACCCCCACCTCCGGCAGCGTCATCGTCCGGGGGGACGAGCTGGCAAAGAAGAACGACGAGGAACTGACCATCTTCCGCCGCCGGAACATCGGCTTCATCTTCCAGAACTACAACCTGGTTCCCATTCTGAACGTCTACGAGAACATCGTCTTGCCCGTAGAGCTGGACGGGGACACGGTGGACCAGAAGTTCATGGACGAAATCGTCCACATGCTGGCCCTGGAGGATAAGCTGCAAAATATGCCCAACAACCTCTCCGGCGGACAGCAGCAGCGGGTGGCGATTGCCCGGGCCCTGATTACCAAACCGGCCATCGTCCTGGCGGATGAGCCTACCGGCAACCTGGACAGCAAGACCAGCGCCGATGTGCTGGGTCTGCTCAAGCGCACCAGCACGCAGTTCAACCAGACCATCGTGATGATCACCCACAACAACGAGATCGCACAGCTGGCCGACCGCATCGTGCGGATCGAGGATGGCAAAATCGTAGGTTGAGGGGGTAGCAGTGATGACTTGGCCTTTTGAAAACGACACCAGCGCGGTCATCCGCAAACTGTCAAACGCCCGTCTCAAACAGCATCATTTCAGAAACCGTCTGATTGGGGTTATTATCTTTATGGCCGCCGCCATTATGGCTTTTGTTTCTTCTTATGCCTTCAATGTTACAAGTGAATATGCGGCATCTACTGCGTATCAGGGAATTTTTCAAAATCTCTCTCAGGAGAACATCTCCCTGCTGACAGCCGATCCCCGTA
>JAAZZJ010000388.1:0-236 GCA_014237695.1 Oscillospiraceae bacterium
AGAAACGCCCGCCGGGCCCTCGAGGACGCCCAGGAGGACGCGGCGGCGGCCGCCAACGTCATCCAGGGTCATGCGCTGCGCATGGAGGGCAGGGAGAAGCGCGCGCAGGACGCCGACAACGCCCTCATGAGGCTGACCATGGAGCAGAACAATCTGGACTCCCGCATCCGTATGCTGGCGGAGATGGAGAAGGAATACGAGGGCTTCAGCAAGGCCGTCAAGCTGGTGATGCAGGC
>JAAZZJ010000388.1:246-2257 GCA_014237695.1 Oscillospiraceae bacterium
CACTTATCCGAACCCATTCCTCATCTCGGCTTGGGAGATTTTGAACTCCCAACCGTCTTCTTCGCCGCTCTTGGTGATCTTGCCATCGGCAATCACGATCTTTCCGCCATCCAGTTCCTCAAGCAGCGGGACGGAGGCCGGGCCACCTTCCTGCCCCTTACCGCCATCCGGGGCGACGAGCTTCGGGAGCATGGCGTGGAGCAGGAGCCGGGATTCGTGGACATCGCCTCCCGACTGATCCGCTGTGAGGAGAGATACGGCGCCATCTTCAAAAATCTGCTGGGCCGCACGGTGGTAGTGGAAGATCTGGACTGCGGCATCGCCATGGCCCGGAGATACCAGAACCGGTTCCGGATCGTCACTCTGGACGGTCAGGTCATCAACCGGGGCGGCTCCATGACCGGCGGCAGCGTGTCCAGAAGCGCCGGGGTCCTGTCCAGAGCCAATGAGCTGACGGTCTTAAAGGACCGTCTGAATGTCCTGACTGAAAGCCTCGCCGCCGCCCAGCGGGAGAAGGACGAGGCCGGCCGGGAGCTTTCCGCCGCACGGTACGACCTGCAGGTGGCCGAGGGCCAGCGCCGTGCCGCGGAGGACGCAGTCCTCAAGGGACAGGGCGAAGTCAGGCAGTACGAGGTCCTTCTGGAGGGCGTGCGCACCAGCGCGGAAAATCTGGAGGGCGAGCAGGAAGCCCTGACTCAGCGGCTGGCGGACAACCGCCTCCAGCAGCAGACGGTCCGTCAGGAGATCGGGACCCACGAGGCGGAAGCCGCCTCCCTGCGGGAAAGCGCCCGTGAAAAGCTGGCAGGTCAGACGGACCTGCAGGCTTACTCCAACCAGCTCAGCGGTGAGATGTCCCAGCGCAAGGAACAGCTGGCAGGCCTCCGGGCCCAGCGCACCGCCGGAGCGGAAGCTCTGGAGCGGATGGAGCAGACCCGCCGGGACCTGGCCGGCGACCGGGAGCAGCGTCTGGCGCGGATGGAAGCCTACCGGGAGGAGATTGCCTCCGGAGAGGCGGAGACCGCCCGCCGGACGGAGGAATCCGCATCCCTGCGCCTTCAGGCCCAGGAGCGTCAGGAGGCTCTCAAGTCCCTGCAGGAGGCCCGTCTGCGGCTGGAGCAGGAGCGCACCGCCATGGGACAGAAGCTGAAGGAGAGCAACGACGCTCTGCTGGAGGCGGAGCGGGAGGCCGGCCGTCTGGAGCAGAAGCTGAACACCGGCGGCATGGAAGAAAAGCAGATTCTCGACAGGCTGTGGGAAAGCTACGAGCTGAGCCACTCCGCCGCCATGGAGCAGCGCATCGAGCTGGAGAGTACGGCCAAAGCTGCCCGCCGCGTCACGGAATTGAAGCGTGAGATCAGCGGTCTGGGGACAGTGAACGTGGGCGCGATCGAGGAGTTCCAGCGGGTAAACGAGCGGTATACCTACCTCACCGGCCAGCGGGACGACGTAGAGCAGGCCAAAGGTGAGCTGGAGGGCATCATCGAAGCCATCACGAAAGAGATGACTGCTATTTTTGCCCAGCAGTTTGAGCTGATCGCTGCATCCTTCCGGGAGACTTATCTCCAGCTTTTCGGCGGAGGCCGTGCCACACTGGAGCTGGAGGACCCGACAGACATCCTCAACTGCGGCATCGAGATCAAGGTACAGCCTCCGGGGAAAACGCTGAAGACTCTCTCCCTTCTCTCCGGCGGAGAGAAGGCGTTCGTTGCCATCGCTTTGTATTTTGCCATATTAAAGGTCCATCCCACGCCGTTTTTCGTAATGGACGAGGTAGAAGCGGCTCTGGACGAGGCCAACGTGGTCCGGGTAGCCCGCTATATGCGGTCTATTTCGGATAAGACGCAGTTTATCGTCATTACCCACCGCCGGGGGACCATGGAGGAGGCGGATGTTCTGTATGGCGTCACCATGCAGGAGAAGGGCGTCAGCAGGATGCTTGCTATTAATATGAATGAAATGGCAGAGGAACTGGATATACAGTAGGTGGAAAATATTTCTGTTCGCAACCCCG
>JAAZZJ010000389.1:0-257 GCA_014237695.1 Oscillospiraceae bacterium
AATAGTATAGGACAAATGTCCCTTTTTTTCGAATGTTTTTTTGTTTCGTAGTAACTGAACAATTTTTGCTCTGATTTTTTGTAAATTATGCCCATAGAGCGGCCCGGCATCTGATGGGGAGCTTCGCGGAAGCACCGGCGCCGTCGATTATCTTGTTGGCATCTGAAAGCCCGCCAGCGCTTTATTGAGGCAGTCGTTAAAGGGCTTCATCAGCCGGAAAAGCCCGGCCGCTTTTGCAAGGAACGCTTCTGCGTCCA
>JAAZZJ010000389.1:267-2252 GCA_014237695.1 Oscillospiraceae bacterium
TTTGTATTTAAGAAACGCAGCCTGCGGATGTTCCTTTTCATATCCGGCGGGAACGTTTTTCAGGGCCGTCCCCCGCACGGAAAAATATTTCCGGAACTCCGGATCATTGATAATTTGCGCCCATTCCTCGCCGTTTTGCGAGATGTAATCCCGTACCATGGTTGTCGCGTCCTTGAACATATCCGCAAACAGTCCGCCTCCGAGAAAGGACAGATCTCCCGGTTTGACCATAAGGTAATAACCCACGGGGACGGGCAGCTTGCCCATTGCGGAGATATGCGCGCGGAACGCGGGGTTATAGGGGGACTTGTCGCGGCTGAAGCGGGTGTCCCGTACCATCTTGAAGGTCAGATCCTTGGGGGCGTGTCCCAGGACGCTGCCGTCAAATTCTCCGATCCTGCACATCAGGGCCTGAACCAACTCCTCAAACTGCGCGCTGGCCGCTTTGTTCTCCGCCTTGTGTGCGTGATACCACTCCCGATGATTATTGGCGCTCAGATCAGCCAGATAGTTCAACATCAACCGTGTGTTCATTTGCCGTACCTCCTTTAAGTATCTGCAACTGTGGAAAACGCTGTTCCGTTCAGAAAGTCCCGAATATATTGTTTGATCTGTTCCGGAGACTGGTATGTCTGGCAGAAGGCAAACTGCTGGGAATAGCCGTCGATTTCTTCCATGGCCGATTTTACCTCCGCCACGCTGCCCTCCGTTGGCTTAGCCCCGGTAAAGTCCAAACGCTTTGGTGAGATGCGGCGGTTTTGAATGGCGTAATTTACGCGCCTTTCGCAGCGGCAGCTCCCCCCGCCATATTCGCCGCAGTATTCCGAGAGGAATTCCGCCACTTTCTTTCGTACCCGGGACAGGCGCTGGCGGTAGGCCTCCGGAGAGATGCCCAGAATGTCTCCCGCGATCCGGCTGTCCACCTTGAACATAGTGCCCAGAATAAAGATGCACCGGCTGTCGGGGTCGAGGCACTGGAGCAGAACGTTGGTGCAGGACATTTTTAGTTCCTCCGCCAGAATGGATTTTTCCACATCCTGCGTTAAGTCCGGCACATCGTCAATCTTTCCGTTGACAATGTCATCCCCATAGAAGGCAAAGCTGAGCGGATATTTTGCAAACATATGCTTTTTGTAGTTTTTCAAATGGTTGACTGCGATGCTGAATACCCAGGTGGAAAAGGAACTGTCCCCTTTGAACGAGGACAAGCGTGTGATGACCTTCAGCAAAATATCCTGTGAGGCATCTTCTGCGTCCGGAAATGTTCCAAGCATCCTCAGCGACAGGTTAAACACCAGATCCTGTATGCTGAGGACAACCGTTTCCAGCGCTCTTTTGTCCCCGGCGGTGGCCTGTCCAATCAAAATCAGCAGCTCTTTGTTTGTCATGTTATTCATGGTATAACCTCCTTACCTCTTATTAGACAACCAGGATAGGGGTATGTGACAGGAAAATTGAAATTTTTTGCTCAAGGGACCGGGAAACGCAGAAAGGCGGCGTGATCCTGCGATCACGCCGCCTCTTGCGGCACCGGCCCCCCCATCATCCAAAACGCTTGGGTACGGGGAGCTTTTCCGGCTCAGACCTTCGCCGGGTCCAGGCCCATCATCTCCAGAAGCTCGCTCTTGGATTTACCGCCTACCTCGCGGCGGACGGGCTCTCCATTTTGGAACAGCATCAGGGTTGGAATACTCATGATCCGGTACTGACGGGCCAGCTCCGGCTCGTCGTCCACGTTTACCTTGCCCACGGCGACGGCACTCTGCTCTTCCGCCACCTCGTCCACCGTAGGCGCCAGGGCCATGCACGGCCCGCACCAGGAGGCCCAGAAGTCCACCAGCACCGGCTTCTCCGAGTGTAGGACCTCCTTGGCAAAATTATCCTTTGTCAGCGTAATATGCGCCATGATCGCGTCTCCTTTCCGAAACTGCTTCTATAGCAATCATCAGAATTCCTGGCAAAAGCTCGGGGATACAAAGGGCGCA
>JAAZZJ010000390.1 GCA_014237695.1 Oscillospiraceae bacterium
CCTACGACATGACCACAGAGGCGGTGTGCGCCAAGCTCATGTGGATTCTGGGCCAGACCGCCGACAGGAAATGGGTGGAAGAGCTGTTCTATACGCCGGTGGCCTGCGACATTCTGGCGGGAAAATAAAAAGTCCGCCTTCCGGGAGACGGCAGGTCTTCCGGAAGGCGGTTGTGATTCAGTTCAACGGCGCGCCGCATTCGGCGCAGAACCGGGCCCCTTCACCTGACGGGGCCGCGCCGCACACCGGACACGTCCGCTGCCGGGCGGCGGGCTTTCCGCAACCGGGACAGAATTTCGCGCCCTCCGGCAGGGGGCTGCCGCAGGACGGGCAGCAGGAGGCCGGTTCCTCCGGCGCTTCCGGGGCCTTCGGGGCGAAGTTGTTGATGTCCAAGGGCTTGCCCAGGAAGGTATAGCGCTGGACGAAATCAAATATCTCCTGGGGCAGGCGCTGCTGGCCGATGGCCCCGATGGCCGCCGTCAGCAGCAGGGGCGAGAAGATGATGTAGCCCAGCGTGGCCGCGCCCAGCTTATCCACCCAGCGCCCCGCGCCCAGGTCCACCGTCAATATGCCGCCGTAAACGCTCAGCCGGACCTGGATGGCCTGGTCCATGCCCACGAATTTTTTCCAGCCCTCGGTCTGACGGGCCTGGATGAAATAGCTGGTCTCGGACTGGGCGACGCCCTCCGTCTCCAGATGCTTCTGTGTGCGCAGGAAATCCTCCAGGGCGTGCGCCACGTCCTCCAGAGTCTGATTGCCGCCCATGCGGAATACCTTTGCGTCCGCCATGCTGTGTTCCTCCATTTCTCCGCCGTTGGGGCGGTCCTTGATGGGGCTATTGTACCACGGCGGAGGAGGAATGTCAATTTGCGCCCTGCCGGTCCAGAATGGCCCGGATTTCCTCAGTCTGTTCCGCCGTCAGGGACACCTGTCCGCCGTTGTGGCGGGCGAAGCCCCCGGTCAGGCTGACGCCGTAGCCCGCGCCGAACTCCGTGTCCACGCTGTACTCCGGCAGGCACGTGCAGACCTCGCCGCTGTAGTCCAGATACAGCAGCAGGTCCGTCAGCGCTACGGAGTCGTCGTACCAGAAGGAGACTTTCCGGCTCTCGCCGTCCATTCCGGTCTCCCATGACACGGTGGTCACGGTGTTGCCGCAGTATCCCGCCTCCTCGTGTTCCACGATGTTGTTTTCCTGGCAGGGCGTATGGCTGTGTTCGTTTGCTCCGCTCTCCGGCGGCACCGGAGCGTCGGGGACAGCGGTGTCCGCATAGTCGGGATTTTTCTCCATGGGCGTCCCGCCGGCGTCCGGTGCGCCGCCTCCGGCGGAAGCGGCACAGGCGGAGAGGACCAGCACCAGGAGCAGTGCCATCACCAGTGTGCGCAGATGTTTCATCGTATACGGCCTCCTTTTCGAATCGTTATGACCGTATAGACGCAGAAAGGTGGAGAAAGGTTCCCGGGTTTACTCCTCCATCCTCGGCCCCAGGAGCATCCAGGCCGCGCCGCACAGGACGCCGCCCACCGGATAGATGATGGCGGCCCAGTTCCACTTGTAATAGGCCAGTCCGGCAAACAGGAACACGGCGGTAGCCAGGATCATGATGACGGAACAGGCGGTGGTTGCGCGGCGGCGCCGGCTCTTGTCCTCGGGGGTGGGGTTATTCTGGCGGTTGTACTTGGCGATGTTATATTTATCCTCCAGCATCCCGCCGTAGATCAGGAAATATACCGCGCAGGCCACGACGGCCAGGAACGCCGCGCCTATATAGGACTCGTAGGGCTCCCTTTCCGGCAGGACGGTAAAGGCCAGGACCATCATCACCACGCCCAGCAGAATGGCTCCCACGCCTCCGGCGATGTACCAGATGTACCGGCGGTGGAACCGTTCTTTCTGCGGCTCGGTATAGAAATCGGGGATAACGGGGTGCTTCTTGCGGAAGTGTTCCTCCTCCATGCCGCTGGCGATGAAGACCACCGCCGCCGCCGCTATGACCAGAGCAGCAGCGCCGTGCCCAGCATTTCGGACAGGCCCAGGGCGGACAGGAAGCTCCACAGGGCCACGCTGCCGACGATGGCGGAGACGCCTCCGGCGATCTTGCGGGCGTAGAGGGTCATGAAGCGGTCGTAGCCCGCCGTGTCCTCGCTGAGGGAATTTTCCAGCATTTGATTTTTCCGCCTTTTCAGTTTTACATCTTTTAATTTTGATAAAAAGCTGTTTTTTAAATGTTTTTAATAACAACTATAAAAAAAT
>JAAZZJ010000038.1 GCA_014237695.1 Oscillospiraceae bacterium
CCCTGCGTGCTGCGCCGGCACCTCCACGGTCACCAGTTCGATCGGCTCGTGGACCCTGCCGTCGAGTTCGCGCATGATCACTCGAGGCTTTCCGACACAGAACTCGTAGCCCTCCCGGCGCATGGTCTCGATGAGGATGGACAGGTGCATCTCGCCCCGGCCGGCTACGTTGAAAGCGTCCATGGCGCCCTCGATCTCCGTGATCCGGAGGGACACATCCTTCAGGGTCTCCCGGAAGAGGCGGTCCCGGATCTGGCGGGAGGTGACGAACTTGCCCTCCCGGCCGCAGAAGGGGGAATCGTTGATGGAGAAGGTCATCTCCATGGTGGGGGCGGAAATCTTCACAAAGGGCAGAGGCTCAGGGGCGGCGGCGGCGCAGATGGTATCGCCGATGGTGATGTCCCCGATGCCGCTCATGGCGATGATGTTGCCGGCGGAGGACTCGGTGACAGTCTTCTTGCCCAGGCCGTCGAACTCGTAGATGCTGACGGCCTTGGCCTTCTTGGGGGCGGCGCCGGCGTCGTGGTAGTTGCACACCACGATTTCCTGGTTCTGCTTGATGGTTCCCCGCTCAATGCGGCCCACGGCGATGCGGCCCACGAACTCGTTATAGTCGATGGAGCTGACCAGCATCTGAAAGGGCTGCTCCACGTCCGCCTCGGGGGCGGGAATATAGTTGAGGATGGTCTCGAAGAGGGGCTTCAGGTCCGTGCCCAGGTCCTCGGGATGGTAGGAGCAGATGCCCTGCCGGGCGGAGCAGAAGAGCATGGGGCTGTCCAGCTGCTCGTCGGTGGCGTCCAGGTCGATGAGCAGGTCCCCGCACTCGTTGATGACCTCGTAGATCCGCTGGTCGGGGCGGTCGATCTTGTTGACCACCACGATGACCCGGTGGCCCAGCTCCAGGGCCTTGGAGAGGACAAAGCGGGTCTGGGGCATGGGACCCTCGGCGGCGTCCACCAGAAGGATGACGCCGTTGACCATTTTGAGGATGCGCTCCACCTCGCCGCCGAAGTCGGCGTGGCCCGGAGTGTCCACGATATTGATCTTGGTATCTCCGTACTGGATGGCGGTATTCTTGGCCAGGATGGTGATGCCGCGCTCACGCTCAAGGTCGCCGGAGTCCATGACCCGGTCCACCACCTCCTGATTCTCGCGGTAGACGCCGCCCTGCTTCAGCATCTCGTCCACCAGGGTGGTCTTGCCGTGGTCTACGTGGGCGATGATGGCGACGTTTCTCAGTTTCTCATTTTTCAAGCAAAAAACCTCTCTCTAATGAATTCTTTTTCAGCTTGCTTATTGTATACCATGTATTTTTTGATTTCAACCGCCAATCCATACAAGATTTCTGCTTCTCCGTAGGAATTTCAATGATAATTTGACATTATTTTGGGGGAGAGATGCGGTTTTGCGCCGGATGGGGGCGGGCGGCCCCCGGGGCCGCGCAGAACCGCGCGAAAACCCGGGAAAGATCCGTAAAAATAATCGTTGACAAACCGGAAAGACCATGGTATTATTAGGACTGCGCCTGAAACCGATTGGGAGAGATGTCCGAGCGGTTTAAGGAACCGGTCTTGAAAACCGGCGATGCGCAAGCATCCGTGGGTTCGAATCCCACTCTCTCCGCCATTTTTCAAAACCGGACATGCTGTTTTCGACCCATGCGGAAGTACCCAAGTGGCCGAAGGGGCTCCCCTGCTAAGGGAGTAGACGTCCAAACAACGTGCGAGGGTTCAAATCCCTCCTTCCGCGCCAGCTCTGAAAAAGCCCTGAAGGCGATGGAAAAAGCCTTTAGGGCTTTTTCCATACGCCGGACGGGCTTTTTCTTCGCTTTCAAACACGACCCGCAGTTCGTTCGCCCTGATGGCGAACGAAGTTGGCGGCTGGGCCGCCAACACCTGCTGGGCTCGCGTTTGAGAGACGGGGGCGGAAGTGCGTCCTGCTTTTGGGGAGGGTGCTTTTTGTGAGTTATGGGGTTGGGTAGCTCTATGGCGGCGGCTCCTTCTTCTGGAGCGCGTATCGGTCAGGATTGTCAGATCATTGATGATATATATAAAAGAACTTTCATATAGGAGGAAACCCGCAATGGATTACAACAAGACGATCAATCTTCCAAAGACAGAGTTTCCCATGCGGGCGGGACTGCCGGCAAGGGAACCCGCTATGCTGGAGCGCTGGCAGGAAATGGACCTCTATCATGAGCTTCTGAAAAAGAACGAGGGGAAGCCCCGCTATGCCCTCCATGACGGCCCTCCCTTCTCCAACGGCGCCCTCCATATGGGACACGCCCTCAACAAGTCCATCAAGGACTTTATGGTGCGCTCCGCCGCTATGCGGGGGTACTATACGCCCTATATCCCCGGCTGGGACAACCACGGGATGCCCATTGAGTCCGCCATCATCAAGAAGAACAAGCTCAACAGGAAGAAGATGAGCGTTCCGGAGTTCCGCTCCGCCTGCCATGAGTTCGCCCAGCACTATGTGGACGTGCAGCGGGAGGGCTTCAAGCGCATGGGCGTCATCGGCGACTGGGAGCATCCCTATCTGACCATGGACCCCGGGTTCGAGGCCGAGGAGGTCAAGGTTTTCGGGGCTATGTATAAGAAGGGGGTCATTTACAAGGGCCTCAAGCCCGTTTACTGGTGCCCCCACGATGAGACCGCCCTGGCGGAGGCGGAGATCGAGTATCAGGACGATGCCGTTACCACCGTATATGTAAAGTTCCCCATGCACGACGATCAGGGGAAGCTGGGGGCCTATGACAAGGACAAGCTGTTCTTCGTCATTTGGACCACGACCATCTGGACCCTGCCCGGCAACCTGGCCATCGCGCTCCATCCCCGGGACAGCTATGCCCTGGTGAAGGCGGACGGCGGCGAGGTCTACATCATGGCTGAGGCCTTGGTGGAGAAGGTCATGAAGGTGGGCGGCGTGGAGAACTACGAGATCGTGGAGACCCACCCCGGCAGCTTCTTCGAGAACATGCTGGCCGATCACCCCTTCCTGCCCAAGACAAGCCGTCTGGTGAACGCGGAGTACGTTACCATGGATTCCGGTACGGGCTGCGTTCACACCGCTCCCGGCTTTGGCGCGGACGACTATCAGACCTGCAAGCGCTACGGCATGGAGATGGTGGTGCCCGTGGATGACCGGGGCCGCCACACCGACTACGCCGGAAAGTACGCCGGGATGTCTACTGATGAGAGCAACCCCGTCATTCTGGCCGACATGAAGGAGAGCGGGGCGCTGTTTGCCAGCGAGGACATCGTTCACTCCTATCCCCACTGCTGGCGGTGCAAGCACCCCATCATCTTCCGGGCGACGCCCCAGTGGTTCTGCTCCGTGGACGCCTTCAAAGACGACGCGGTGGCGGCTACGGAGAACGTGCGGTGGATCCCCGGCTGGGGTAAGGACCGTATGATCTCCATGATCCAGGAGCGCGCCGATTGGTGCATCTCCCGGCAGCGCCGGTGGGGCCTGCCTATCCCCGTGTTCTATTGCGAGGACTGCGGCAAGCCGGTCTGCGACGACGCGACCATTGAGGCCGTCTCCGCGCTCTTCAAGGCCGAGGGCTCCAACGCCTGGTATGAGAAGGAAGCCGCGGACATCCTGCCCGCCGGGTACAGGTGCCCCCACTGCGGCGGCGTCCACTTCACCAAGGAGGAGGATACTCTGGACGGCTGGTTTGACTCCGGCTCCACCCACTTCGCCTCCATGAAGAAGGACCAGGGCTTCTGGCCTGCCACCGTGTATATGGAGGGCCTGGATCAGTATCGTGGATGGTTCCAGTCCTCCCTGCTCACCGCCGTTGGCGCGATGGGTCAGGGCGCGCCCTTCCAGGAGTGCGTCACCCACGGCTGGACCGTGGACGGCGAGGGCAAGGCCATGCACAAGTCTCTGGGCAACGGCGTGGACCCCGCCGACATTTTCAAGAAGTTCGGCGCGGACATGATCCGTCTGTGGGCCGGTTCCGCTGATTATCACGCGGACGTGCGCTGCTCGGACAACATCTTTAAGCAGCTCAGCCAGAGCTATCTGAAGTTCCGCAACACCGCCCGGTACTGCCTGGGCAACCTGGACGGCTTCAACGCCAACGATCTGGTAAAGCCCCAGGAGATGCTGGAGCTGGACCGCTGGGCGGTGACCCGGCTCAACGCTCTGATTCAGCGGTGCGAGGCCGCCTATCAGAACTACGAGTTCCACGTGGTCAGCCACGCCGTCAACGACTTCTGCGTAGTGGAGCTGTCCAGCTTCTATCTGGACATCATCAAGGACCGGCTCTACTGCGAGGAGGCCGACGGCCTGCCCCGGCGCAGCGCCCAGACCGCCCTGTGGCTGATCCTGGACACCATGACCAGGATTTTTGCCCCCATTCTGGCCTTTACCTGTGACGAGATCTGGCAGGCCATGCCCCACTGTGATGGCGACGATCCCCGGAATGTGCTGCTCAACGAGATGAACAGGCCCTTTACGGAGTATGCTCTGGACGAGGACGTTATGGCCGTCTGGGAGGAGCTTGTGAAGGTCCGCGACGCCGTGAACGGCGCGCTGGAGGCCGCCCGGAACGAGAAGAAGATCGGCAAGAGCCTGGAGGCCAGGGTCAAACTGACCGTTCCCCAGGAGCTGGCAAACCAGAAATTTATGGACGCGGACGAGCTGGCGGACCTGCTGATCGTCTCCCAGGTGCGTGTGTCCACCGGGACGGAGATCAATGTCGATGTGGAGCCCGCCCAGGGTGCCAAGTGTGAGCGCTGCTGGAAGATCCTGCCCTCCGTGGGCAAGGACGGCGAGCATCCCGCCCTCTGCGCCCGGTGCGCCTCAGTGGTACGGAAGCTGGATGTGACGCTGTAAGCACGAGAATATTAAATCATGGCCCCCGGTACGATGTGTACCGGGGGCCATGCGGTTTCTTATGCTGTTCTATTGACTGGCAGGTCTTAGCCGCCGATGCCGGTGTTCACGGGAACGCTCACGGTCAGCACGCCGTCGGCCTCCACGGTGAGGACACCCAGAAGGGCAGTCAGGCCCGCAGCGGAAACATAATTGCTGTCGCCCACGTTCACCACGGTGATCTCCTCGGTCTCCTCGCCGACGGTGACGGTGAGGGTGCCGCTCACGGCCTCGCCTTTGGCGGCGGGAGCGGTCTCGGCGGTGTAGTCCGTGCCCTTGACGATGGTGACGCCAGTCTCCGGGGTCCAGGTCACGTCAAAAGCGCCCTTGGTGCCGGCGGCCAGAGCGGCCACCTCGCGGAGGCGGTAGTAGGTCTCGTTGTCCGCACCGGTGACGGTGGCAACGTCTGCGGCATTGCCGTCGAAGATCAGGTTGCCCTGGACCTCGGCACCGCCCAGGTTATAGGCCTTGTTCTTGGGGGACTCGATCTCGCCGGCGTTGATCTTCTTGATGATCTCAGCCCGCTCGGGGTTGTCCAGCTGGAGGTCGATGCCGACGATCTTCCAGTTGTTGTCCACGGTGGGCTCAACGGGGGAATTCTTGGCGAAATACTCCACCAGCATGTCGCGGATGGACTCGGAGGACTCCCACTCCTTTGCCTCGTCACCGGCGGCCAGCATCCCGGACACGGTGGAGGAGAAGCGGTAGTTGTTTACGGCCAGAGTCAGCTGCTGGTCGTCCTTGAGAGGCTCGCCCTTGAAGGTCAGGTTCTTGATGCGCTGGCCTGCGGGCTGGCTGATGTCGATCTCGTAATTCACGCCCGCAAACATGTCGTATTTGTAATCACGGAACTCGGGATCGAAGGAGATGTTGATGTCCCCTTCCTTCCAGGTGTTGTAGTATCCGGCGGACCACTCCATGTACTCCTTCAGCTCTGCGCCGGTGATCTTGACCCGGTAAAGGGTGTTGTCGTACTTGTAGATGTCGAAGATGTTGTTGTACTTGATGTCGCCTGCGGGCAGATCGCTCTCATACTTGAAAAGGGCGGCGGCGGAGACGTCCGCGCCGGACTTCTCAAGCTGGACCTTGTTGATGAGGTCCATGACGGCGGTATCCTCGATCCAGCCCTGGGCAATGCCGTTGATCTCATTGTCGGACTGGAAGCGGGCGGTGGTGCTGCCCAGAACATTGTCATTGATGAAGGAAACGGCCTCCTGCTGGGCATCGGCCACGACCTTCAGACCGCGGATCTCCTGGCTGGGCGTCACGTCCTTCATGGGGACGATCTCCACGGTGCTGCCGGTGATCTTCTTATCCTTGTCCAGGGTCAGGTCGATGCGGGCAACTTCCGCGCAGCCGCTGCGGACCCCGGCCACGGGGACGTCGCCGATCTTCTCGTTGACGGTGGAGTGGGTGTGGCCCACCTGAAGTACGTCCACCTCGGGGTTCACTTCCAGGATCTTTGCGGCGGAATCCCGGCGGTCATCAGCGGCAACGTAATACTCGGCCTCCAGGCCCATGTGGGCGGAGACCATGATGATGTCGGCCTGATCGCCGATCTCGGCGATGGTGCGCTTGACGGCCTCGCTGGCATCCTCATAGGTGCAGGCATCGATGCCGGGCTTGCCGCCGTCCCAGCGGGGGACGCTGGGGGAGGTCACGCCGATGAGGGCGATCTTCACACCGCCCGCCTCCAGCATAGTCCAGTCCTTGCCTACGGCGGTGGCGCCCTGGGCGTCACGGACGTTGGCGCAGAGGACGGGGAACTCCGCCTGGCCCAGAATGGCCTTCATGTTCTCCAGGCCCCAGTTGAACTCGTGGTTGCCCACGGTCATGGCGTCGAACTTCATGAAGTTCATGGCGGCGATGACGGGGTGTACCCGCTCGGGCTTCTTGTTGAAGAGATCGTCGGTCATGATGGTGCCCTGGATGTCGTCGCCGGCATCCAGCAGCAGGGTGTTGGGGTTCTCAGAGCGCACCTGCTGGACGTAGGTGTACAGGCGGGCCATGCCGCCGGCATCGGTTTCTTTATTGCTGGCGTAGTCATAGCCCCAGATGTCGCCATGCATGTCGGAGGTGCAGAGGATCGTGATATGGGTCTCGCCTTCTGTGGCGGGGGTTTCTCCCTCGGCGGCCAGGGCGGCGGGAATCATGGAAAGCGCCAGTACCAAAGCCAGCAGAACAGAGAGGATTTTTCTTGAATGTCGCATGGGAAGTCCTCCTATGTATAAGATGAGCAAAGTGTACCATAGTTTTCCATAAAAGGCAAGAGAAATTGTTAAAATTAAAAGAAGCCGCCGGAGGCAGGGGCGCGCTTGCTTTTTGGGCGGAAATTTGGTATACTGATGCCAATTTCCGGTACGCTGGTGGGGACCGCCGGGCATACCGGCGGCCCCCTATATAATGCGGCGCGCCGCCGGCGCGGACGGGGGCAGGGGACGTGGGAAGGTTCGCCCCGCCGGGACGCTGTTGCCGCTTAGGGTATCCTATGAAGCGGGCTTGACCGGGGTGCTTTGCCCCGGGCGCCTCTCCGGCGCCCGTCCCTGCCGGTTTGCCCCCGTAAAAACAATAAAAGGAAGTGCTGCCATGATAAAAATCGCGCCTTCGATTCTCGCTGCCGATTTTGCAAATTTAGAGCGGGACATTCAAAAGGTCCGGAGCGCGGACTACCTCCACGTGGACGTGATGGACGGGCTCTTTGTGCCCAATATCTCCATCGGCCTGCCGGTGGTCGAGGCGGTTCGCAAGAGCACTTCGCTGCCGGTGGACGTCCACCTGATGATCGACCGGCCGGTGCGGTATGCAGAGCGCTTCTGCCGGGCGGGAGCGGACATCGTCACCGTCCACGTGGAGGCCGACAGCGAGGAGAACACCCGCAGGGCCTTGGAGATCATTCGCGCTCAGGGGAAACGGGCCGGGGTGGTACTCAAGCCCGGCACCCCGGCAGAGGGGGTCCTGCCCTTCCTGGAGGAGTGTTCCATGGTACTGGTGATGACCGTCGAGCCGGGCTTCGGGGGACAGAAATTCATGGAGGACATGATGCCTAAGCTGCGTGCCATCCGGGGGTGGATCGACGAGCGGGGACTGGACTGCGAGCTGGAGGTGGACGGAGGCATCGATCCGGTCACCTGCAAAACGGTGACCGCCAGCGGGGCCAACGTCCTGGTAGCGGGCAGCTCGGTCTATAAGGCCGCCGACATTCCCGGAAGGATACAAGAACTGAGAGGGTAACGCATATGGAATATTTTCCCGCGCCGCTGGAGAAGCTGGTGGAGCAATTCGCCCGCCTGCCGGGCATCGGAGGCAAGTCCGCCCAGCGGCTTGCCTTTTACGTGCTGAGCCTTTCTGAACAGGAGGCGGAGGAGTTTGCAGGGGCCATTGTGGACGCCAAGCGGGGCGTCACCTGCTGCCCGGTGTGTCAGAACCTCACCGCCGGAGGGCTGTGTTCCATCTGCGCCTCTCCCAGGCGGGACACGTCCACCATCTGTGTAGTGGCGGACCCCCGGGACGTGGCGGCCATGGAGCGGGCCAGGGAGTACGGCGGCAGCTACCATGTCCTCCACGGGGTGATCTCCCCCCTCAGCCACGTGGGGCCGGACGACCTGCAGATCAAGTCCCTGGTGGACCGGGTGGCCAAGGGGGACGTGAAGGAGGTCATCATGGCCACCAATCCGGACACCGAGGGGGAGGCCACGGCCATGTATATCGCCCGGCTGCTGAAGCCCTTCCAGGTGCGGGTCACCCGGCTGGCCTACGGCATCCCCGTGGGCGGGCATCTGGAGTTTGCCGATGACGCCACGCTGATGCGGGCGCTGGAGGGGAGAAGGGATCTGTAAAATGAGTGTCGGACAGATCATATGCTGCATGATTTTTCTGTCATTGTCCGTCGGCGCGTTTGTTATCAGCGCGCTTCAGTTTCTGGAAAAGGGATATCTCTTTAACAACGCATACCTCTGGGCCTCCCCGGAGGAGCGCGAACAGATGGACAAAAATAAGGAGAGCAAAAGGCCGTATTACCGCCAGTCGGGGGCTGCGTTTATGCTCGTCGGGCTTCTCTTCCTGATAGAGGCTGTCCACATCGCTACCGGATGGATATGGATGCTCGCGGCGTTTATCCTGGCCGTCATCGTTACCGTTGTCTATGCGGTCGTGTCGTCCATCCGGATCGAACGGTGTCAGAGGAAATAATGGCGAGGACCCCGCGCCCTGTGGGCGCGGGGTCCTCGATCTTTTACTTTTGTATGTGCGCCGGATGGTCAGCAGCAGCCGTCGTTGCAGCCGCAGTTGTTGTTGCAGCCACAGTTGCAGTTGCATCCGCAGTTACAGCCGCAGCTGCAATTGTTGTTGCAGCCGCAGTTGCACCCACCGCCGCATCCGCCGCCGCAGATGCCGCCGTTCCCGTTGCCGCAGCAGCAGCAAAGGAGAATGATGAGGATGATGATCCAGCAGCATCCGCCGCCGCCAAAACCGTTGTTGTTCCACATAAGACAAATACCTCCTGTGAGATGTGAGGCAGGCACGCGCCTCAATTCATCCTATGCGGGTATCTGCCGGTGGTTCCTATCCGTCAGGAAATTCGGGAGAAATTTATCTGGGTGCGGGCGGCCTCCAGCTGGGCCTCCGTCATCCGGCCTGCGGAAATCAAATGCCGGGCCAGGGTCTCCGTGCCGCCGTTCAGAGGCATATCCAGACTGTACCAGGAGACGTAGGCCGCATGAGCCCGGAGGAAGGCAGTCTCCCGCAGCATGGTATACTCGCCCTGAGTCAGCGCCCCCAAGCCCAGGGCACGTTCCAGACTGGTGGTATAGTCATCCACGCCGGCGGTGCTGTATCCCAGGGCGCGGAGCAGGAACTCCTCATACTCTACGGCGGACACCGGCTGATCGGAACCAAAGCGGTCCGCCGCCACGCCGCTGGTGTATCCCCGCTGCCAAGCCCAGGCCACATAGCGGTCCAGCCAGCCGGGCACATCGGTAAAGGGGTGGGCGCCGGTATAAGCCAGGGCGTCCGCCTCCTCCCCAAGCAGCCGGAGGAACATCACAAGGCTCTCTCCCCGGGTGGGGGCAAGATACAGGTCAAAGCCATCGCCTACGCCGGAGCCGCTGCCCCGGAAGAGGCCCGCCTCCCGCAGGGCGCAGGCGGCGGAATAGTAGTCCGGGGACAGGGAACGGGTCAGGACGCCGCCCCCCTCATAGGACATCACCGCCGCGGGAGTGGTCACGGTAAAGCTGGCCTGGGAGTTCTCCGCCACGATATAGCGGTGATCCGGCAGCAGCGCGCCGGAGAAGACCTCCGTTCCTCCGGTCACATCCACAACCGCTCCGCCGGATACGTCCAGCGTCACGCCGCCGCCCAGGGGGACAACCACCAGCCCGGTGGAGCCGGAGAGAACATCCCCCTCCTTCAGGGTATGCTCCTCCAGGCCGGCGGGGCCGGAGGGGAGAACAGGCTGCCCCTGCCCCGCGGCGGCACGGACGGCATCGTCAGAGGCGTCCAGACGGGTACTCACGGCGCTCTCAAGGGATTGGGTGAAGACGTCTGTCAGATAAGACAGGGAGATGAGAGGATCCCCCTGGGTTCCTCCGGCAGCTGTCAGCGCGGTCAGAGACAGCAGAAGCCCAAGCAGGAGGGCGGCGGTTTTTTTCATAAAGACTCCTTTTTACAAATCGCTATCGCTCCGTGATCCGGTAGCTGAGGGTCAGCAGGCTGTCGGCAAAGTGGACGTCCTCAAACCGGACGTTCTCCGCCTGGCTGGAAAGCTCCACATTGGTAAAATTCCAGAAGCCCCGCACCCCCAGACCGATCAGCCGGTCCGCCATCTGCTGCGCCGCAGACTGGGGCAGGGTAAGTACGGCCACGTCGGGCTTGTGGGCGGGGACGAAACGTTCCAGCTCCGTTACATTCAGCACGGGGACGCCCGCAACCTCCGCGCCTGCCAGGTCGGGGGAGACGTCAAAGGCTGCCTCCAGAAGGAAGCCGGCGTCGTTGAAGTGGAAATTCTGAATCAGGGCGCGGCCCAGGTTGCCCACGCCCACCACAATGATCCGGTGGCTCTTGTCCACGCCCAGGATACGGCCGATCTCTCTGCGCAGCTCGTCCACATTATAGCCGTAGCCCTGCTGGCCGAACTCGCCGAAGCAGCTCAGGTCCTGCCGGATCTGGGAGGCGGTAATTCCCATCTTCTCACCCAGTACGCTGGAGGAGATGCGTATGCTGCCCTTCAGATGAAGATCATCCAGATAGCGGTAGTAGCGGGGAAGGCGCCGGATGACTGCGTCGGATACGTTTTGCTTTTTCATAGTGTACATTGCACCCTCCAAAACACAGGTATGATTTTTTACATTTTACTACATTGACAATAACTTGTCAATCCGGGGCGGATGGTATTTTCACCCTGGGGTTTTTGAGGGAACCGGGCTTTTCCGGGTAAATTCTTGGCGGCGCTCTTTCCTTCCCGGCTTTTTCTGCCGATATAACAAACAAAGACATGGCGCGGCCAACGGAGGAGCGATATGAAGGATATGAGCGTTAACGGCGTGGCAGCCGCACAGCAGAACTGGTCCAGGGAACAGCAGCAGCAGGCAGAGGCCGCCCCTCCGGCGGAGGGCGCGGGGGAGGATCTGTCTGCCGCCCTCTCCCGGCAGGAGGAGGAGGGGAGGGATCTGCTGGAGATGATCCGGGACGCCCAGGAGAAGGCGGAGGCTCAGCGCGAGGCCATGAAGCTTCCCAAGAGCAGCACCCGCTACGGCGACGCCCCCCTGGAGGCATACGCCCGTCTGGCGCGGGCCAGGAGCCGCATGGAGGTCAGCGCCGCCTCCGGCTACGCCCGCCGCCGTCTGGCCCAGTTCAAGACCGCCCTGCGCACAGACAGCGACAACGCCGCTAAAATCAAGGCCGCCATCAACCAGCTCCAGAAGGCCGTCAACCGGGGGGAACGGAAAAAGCGGGAGCTGGACCGGGAGCATCTGACGGAGGTCCGCCGGAAGAGGGCCGCCAAGGAGGATCTGAAGGAGAAGGAACGCCGCCTGCGCCAGGAGCTGCTCCGCCGGAAGAGCCAGAGGATCATCCGGGAGTCCGGCTACATGCGGGAGGCGGAGATCTCCGACCGGCTGGCGTCCCAGCTGACCGCTACCCAGATGGAGCTGCGCCAGCAGGCGCAGGATCTGGCAGCAGCTACATCCGCCTCGCTGGAGGCCGCTGTGCAGCAGTACGCCGCAGCAGCCGAGCCGGTTCCCTCCGCCCCGGCAGAGGCCGGATTCAGCGGGCAGGCGTGAGGAGAAGAAAAATTTATGGGGATTTTGAAAACTTGCTCTTGACAAATTGCCGCAGATGTGTATAATAATGACTGTTCATTGTGAACACAGCGGGATTGTGTAAAGGTAGCACAGCGGACTCTGACTCCGTATGTGAGGGTTCGAATCCTTCTCCCGCTGCCAAAAAAGATGCACCGCGCAGCGGTGCATCTTTTTTGGGTCCCGCGCCGCTTTGCGGCGCTCCACCCCAAGGGCGGTTAAAATGCTCGGGGCAAATGAATTGCCCCTGCGCCAAGGTTTTCGCCTTGCGGCGAAAACGCTTGTACGCCGCATACGCGGCGGCTCGCTTACGCTCGCGGGATATCCCGGCATCTATAGTGTCCTCCAATCACAGGAAAAAAGCCTTGCGCCCAGTGGGTGCAAGGCTTTTTTATTTACTCTTTATAGTAAAAATTCGGTTGACGATAGGCAGGAGATGGGCGGAAAAGGCTGCCGGCTGGAACAGAGGCAGGTTATAGTCGAAGCAGTTGATGTCAACGCCAATTTGAAATTGTAAGAAAACGCCGAAGAAATTTTGTAGTTTTTCGG
>JAAZZJ010000391.1 GCA_014237695.1 Oscillospiraceae bacterium
AACGAATGATACGACGATACCGGGCGCGTCTACATTTACTACACTGTAGACGAGGTATGCAGCAATCTGAACTGCGGGCGGGACAAGGCCATGAGGCTGCTGGCCGAGCTGGACACCGGCAAGGGCGTCGGTCTGATCGAGCGGAAGAAGCAGGGCCAGGGCAAGCCCACCCGGATATATGTCAAGCGTTTCACCACACAGGAGATACCTCCCCAGCCTGAGAAGAAGCCGGAGCCTCCCGCGCCACCTCCTGGCGTCGAGTTTGCCGACGTGCAGAAGTCGGATTTTCCGACCTCAAGACGCCGCAAAAATCCACCTCAAGAAGTCGAGGAAACCGACCCTAATCAAACTAAAAGAAATCAACTTGATTTTATCCAGCCTGATCCATCCATCTATCCCCCAGCCCCCAGCGGGCGGCAAATGGGGATTGATCGATGCGAGGTGAGAGAGGAAGTCAAAGAAAATATCGAATATGAGCATTTACGGCAGGAGCTTCCCTACGACGATGTGGAGAGCCTTTTGGAGCTGATTGTGGACGTGTTGAGCAGCACGACCTCCACCATACGGATTGGCGGTGAAGTCTTACCTGTGGATGCTGTCAGGCGGCGCTTTCGCCAGCTTGACAGCGAACATATCAAGTACATTATCGACTCCATGAGCCAGACAACCACAAAAATCAATAACATCCGGGCCTATCTGCTGACGGCGCTTTACAACGCGCCTATCACGATAGGCCCTTACTATTCCGCCGCCGTCCGGCACGATTTTGGTTAATGCGTCTCACCGTGAGACGCATTTTTTGGAGGGAAAAAAGATGCCTGAACACACGATAACGACAGATTGCGTCTGGAGAAATTGGCTGGGCGGGACTGTGGACAGCCTGCCCTTTGCCGTGAAAATCTGCGACATCAATTCCCCGGACGGCATCGACAATGGGCGCGTCCTCAAATTGTTTCTGTACACGGAGGACGGCGAACAGGAACTCGCCGCCTATGAGCGCGGCTGGTCAATCTATCCGACTGGCAAACAAGAGGCCAGCATGGATGCCCTGATCGCCTACTGCGCCACGCTCCCCCCTGCGGATAACTGGCATTTCCGGGCAGGCGGGGAAAACCCAACATTGTGTTGAGAAATGCGTCTCACCATGAGATGTATTTTTTAGCAAATATTTTTAATCAGGAGGACTATAAATGGCAAATGAAATCAGCAAAACCCCGACCCAGGCGAAGCTCCAGGTGATCCCGCTGTCCAAAATCCATGACCTGCCCAACGTGTTCATCGCAAAGCCCCAGGACAAATCGCTGGGCAGTATGGTACTCAGCATTGAGAGCAGCGGCATCAAGGAGCCTGTCATTCTGCGCCAGCGGGACGACGGCGAGTATCAGCTCTTGTCCGGCTACCGCCGCCGCAGGGCCAGTGAGCTGGCGAAGAAGCCGGACATCCCCGCCCATGTCTATGAGATGACCATGCAGGAGGCCATCGCCTACCGCAAGGCGGTGAAGAACAACCCCAACGCTCCCATCCCCGGCAAGCTCCTTGAGCCTGTCCCCGATAAGGATATGACCAAGAATGCAGAGGCCCCCGCCGCCCCTGGCGATATGACCAAGGACGACAAAAGCCCTGCCGCCCCCGGCGATATGACCAAGGACGACAAGACCCCTGCCGCCCCCGGTGAAAAGGATACACCTACCGTTGCCGAGCTGGAAGCCCAAGCGAAGTCCGGCCAACCCATTTCCCTGACTGACCTCGCCAATGCTGACAAAGCGGAGCGAGAGTCCCAAAAAGGCGGTACGGCAGAGACAGACCCTCCCGGTCAGGATAAGGGCGAAGCCCTGACCGCCGCCAAGGAGGGACCTGCCGGGACTGCTATCACGCAGATTTTTGAGAAGCGCCTCACGGCCCCTGACGAGGCGGCGCGGAAAACTCTGCCCACCCCGAAAGAGGGCGAGTCCTATTTCATCACCCTCCACCCGGCCTATCTGGAGAAATCCAGCTACAACAATTTTTCCGTGGATGTTGAAAGCGAGAACTTCAAGGAGCTTTTGAAATCCATTGAATTGGTGGGCATCAAAGACCCGGTGCTGGCCCGGTTCAATGAAAAGGGCGGGCTGGAAATCCTGTCCGGCCAGCGCCGCCATATTGCCGCCACCATGCTCAACCAGGCCGTCCCCACCATTATCCAGAAAATTGGCGACGCGGACGCCAAGATCATCGTGGCGGACGGCAACCTGCACCGGGACAAAAT
>JAAZZJ010000392.1 GCA_014237695.1 Oscillospiraceae bacterium
AGCTCCGGGCGGCGGGCATGTGCATGGCGGCGGGCTGTGATATGATTATCACCAACGGCCAGCGGCCGGAGGATCTATACCGCATCGCGGAGGGAGAACGGGTAGGAACCAGATTTTTCGCCGGAAAGGAAGGGTGAAGGATGACTACTTTACAGATTCTGCAAGCTGCGCAGCAGGCCCGCGGGGCGCTGCTGCAAACCAGCACGAAACAGAAGGACGCCGCCCTGCGCGCCATGGCGGAACGTCTGTGGGCGGGCCGGGACATGATCCTCGCCGCTAACGCACTGGATATGGACGCCGCCCGGGGGCGGATCAGCGAGGTGATGCTGGACCGGCTGGCCCTGACGGAGGACCGGATTGCCGCCATGGCGGAGGGCGTGCGGCAGGTGGCTGCGCTGCCGGACCCGGTGGGCCGGACCCTGCGCACGGTGGAGCGTCCCAACGGGATGACCATCCGGCGGGTTGCCGTGCCTATGGGCGTGGTCGCCATCATCTATGAAAGCCGTCCCAACGTCACCTCCGACGCGGCGGCACTGGCGCTGAAAAGCGGCAATGTCTGCGTCCTCCGGGGCGGCAAGGAGGCCTTCCGCTCCGCCAACGCCATCGTTGAGGCCCTGCGGGAGGGGCTTGTACAGGCGGGACTGCCCAGGGAAGCGGTGAGCCTTGTTCAGGACACCACCCGGCAGAGCGCGGGCGAGCTGATGCGGGCCGTTGGCCTGGTGGATCTGCTGATCCCCCGGGGCGGCGCGGGGCTCATCCGCTCCTGCGTGGAAAACGCCCTGGTGCCCTGCATCCAGACCGGCACCGGCATCTGCCACGTGTATGTGGATAAGGACGCGGATCTGGAGATGGCTCTGAACATCATCCACAACGCCAAGACCAGCCGGCCCAGCGTGTGCAACGCGGCGGAGGTGTGCCTGGTACACAGGGATGCTGCGGAGACCTTCCTGCCCCTGCTGCGGAAGCGGCTGGCGGAGGACCGGGCGGCCTGCGGCCTGCAGCCGGTGGAGCGGCGTCTGGATGAGCGGGCCGCAGCCGCCGTCAGCGGCATCCCGGCGGGGGAGTCGGACTTTGATACGGAGTTTCTGGACTACGTCCTGGCCGTGGGCGTGGTGGACAGCGTGGATGATGCCGCCGCCCACATTTCCGCCCACTCCACCGGCCACAGCGACTGTATCGTCACCGCCTGCCGGGAGACGGCGGAGCGGTTCATTGTCCTGGTGGACAGTGCTGCGGTGTACTGGAACGTGTCCACCCGCTTCACCGATGGAGGAGAATTCGGCCTGGGATGCGAGATGGGCATCTCTACCCAGAAGCTCCATGCCCGGGGACCCATGGGGCTGGAGGAGCTGTGTTCCTATAAATATGTGATTACAGGGAACGGACAGATACGATAAGAAAAGGACCGGCGCAGGCCGGTTCTTTTTTGAACCAAGGGCCGTCATTCGGCTGATGCCAAACAGCCGACCTGCTTCGCTTGTGTGCCTTAGGCACACAAGCGAAGCGCAGAGGGATTTTTAAGAAAGATTAACGATTAGGGCTTGTTTGAAAAATGACAAAACGCCCAAACAGCGGATCTTTTTCTGCCACTCCGCGTTGATTTTCCTTGCCGGGCGACAGCCCGCCTGCGTCAAATCGCCTTGATTGGCGAAAAAATCTCTCGCCGCTGTGCATTTCGCCATTTATCAAACAAGCCCTAGGAAAACGGGCCGGCACACAGTAAACCGGCGGCAGGGGGAATCCCCTGCCGCCGGTTTCGGCACATTCGCCGCGAAAACGCGGGCCGCGCCCTTATCAGTGCTGATACTCAAATTCCAGGTTATACAGGCTCACCAGGTCGCCGTCCTGGATGCCCATGGCCTCCAGCCGGTCGAACAGACCGCTCTCGCGTAGCATCTTATCGAACCAGTTGCGGCTCTCGTAGTCCCCAAAGTTGGTGTTGGAAATGAGCCGCTGGAGCCAGGGACCCTCCACAAGGTACACACCGTCCTCCACGGTGATCTCCAGAGGCTGGCTCACGTCCACCTTGGGCGGACGCTTGACGTACTCAGGGGCGTAGACCGCTACCGGAGGCAGCTCGCGGAGCTTGTTGGCTACCGCGAAGACCAGCTCACGGGTGCCCTCGTGGGCGGCGGCGGAGAGGGTGAACAGGGGGAAGCCAAGGGCCTCCACATGCTCCCGCAGAGTCTCCAGAAGGGACTCGTCCGCCATGATGTCCGTCTTGTTGGCGGCGA
>JAAZZJ010000393.1 GCA_014237695.1 Oscillospiraceae bacterium
AGACCAGAAAGGCCAATGGAGTGTCAGAGCTACCGGTCAATGAGGCCCTGATGAATGCCGCCCAAGTCTGCTCCGACCGGCGCTACACCTGGCATAACGCTCCGGAGGAGAGCCAAGCCGCTGTCGACGCCGGCTACCCCTATGGCTTCGGCGATAACCTCACCGTGTTCACCGGCACAGCCGACGCCGCCCAGCGTGCCGTCGATAACTGGATCAACTCCCCAGGACACTATGAAACCATGATCGACCCAAGATGCGACTGCATCGGCGTGGGCGTGACCCAGCACGATGGTATCACCTACTGCTATATGTTTGTCGGGATCCCCAACAGCGTCAACTTCTATGCGTAACCCCATGAAACAAAGCGGTGCGTTCCAGGCAGTGTGGAACGTACCGCTTTCCGGTTCATCGGGTGAAAGCACCCTGTCAAATATTGCGTACCAGTAAACAATGAAATAAGCCCCTGAACGGATTGCAAATATTTCCTCGAACGTATATAATATATAATAAATGTCGAAACCGGTAGCTGTTTGATTGCGGCGCCAAGCAATCTTGGAGGTACAGTCTTATGGTAAACATCAGAAAATTGGAATCTGACCTGTGGGAGTCCGCTGATTTGCTCCGGGCTGGATCCAAGCTGACCTCCAACCAATACTGTATGCCGGTGCTGGGCCTGATTTTTCTGCGCTACGCATACAGCCGCTTCAAGCTGGTGGAGAAGGAAATTCTGAAAAACCGTCCTGTCCGCGGCGGCCGGGTTCTGCCTGTGGAGGCCAGCGACTTCGTTTCCAAAAGCGCCCTGTTTCTGCCCAGGGAGGCACAGTATGAATATCTGGTCAACCTCCCCGCCGACATCGCTTCGGCGGAACTGACCAACCAGAGCGGCCACACCATGAACAGCCTGGGCGAAGTGGTCAACAACGCCATGGAGCTAGTGGAGGCTCAGTCGGAACAGCTGACGGGTGTCTTACCCAAGGACTATACCATTTTCTCCGACGAGCTGCTGGCCGAGCTGCTGCGCATCTTCAACAACAGCGCCCTGGACGAGGTGGGCGGCGACGTGATCGGCCGCATCTATGAATATTTCCTCAACAAATTTGCCAAGAATATCGCCCAGGACGATGGGGTGTTCTTCACCCCCAAATCCCTGGTCAAGATGATCGTCAATATCCTGGAACCTCAGGGCGGTATGCTGCTGGACCCCGCCTGCGGCAGCGGCGGCATGTTCGTTCAGACCGGCGATTTCGTCAACGCCGCCGGCATGGAGGCCAACGCCGCTATGACCTTCTACGGACAGGAGAAGGTGGAGTACAACGCCCAGCTCTGCCTGATGAATATGGCGGTCCACGGGCTCAACGGTCTCATCAAGTCCGGGGACGAGGCCAACACCTTCTATCACGACGCCCACAATTTGGACGGCTGCTGTGACTATGTGATGGCGAATCCTCCCTTCAATGTGGACAAGGTCAACTCTGAATCCGCCCAGAGCGCGGGACGCCTGCCCTTTGGCCTGCCCTCCGTCAACAAGGCCAAGGAGGTGGGAAACGCCAACTATCTCTGGATCTCCTATTTTTACTCCTATCTGAACGAGAAGGGCCGGGCGGGCTTTGTCATGGCCTCCTCCGCCACGGACAGCTCCGGCAAGGACAAGGATATCCGGCAAAGACTGGTGGAGTCCGGTCATGTGGACGTGATGGTCAGTGTGGGCAACAACTTTTTCTACACCAAATCCCTGCCCTGTTCCCTGTGGTTCTTCGACAAGGGCAAGCCCGAAACCTTGCGGGATAAGGTGCTGTTTATTGACGCCCGGAACTACTACACCGTGGTGGACCGCACGCTGAACGAGTGGAGCGAGTGGCAGCTCAAGAACCTGAATTCCATTGTGTGGCTGTACCGGGGAGAAACAGAAAAATATGCGGCTCTGCTAGAGGAATACCGGGCGGTATTGGGCAATGCGGCCTTCTCCCAACGGGCGGAGGAACTCTCCGCAGAAATCAATACCCTGCGGGACGAGGCGAAAAAAGCCGTGGCGGAGGCCGCCAAGCGTGAGAAAAAGAAGGTGCAGGCGGACTACGACCAACGGTTGGCGGTACTGGATGAGACCCTGACCACCGCGAAAGAGGCCGTCTGGCTCTACGAGAAGTTTGGAGAGGGCGAGTACCAGGACATTCTGGGACTGTGCAGGGCGGCGAGTCTTGCCGAGATTGCGGAAAAGGGCTGGTCATTGA
>JAAZZJ010000394.1 GCA_014237695.1 Oscillospiraceae bacterium
CAGTTTTACCCCGTTTTGTTGCAGCAATTCTGCGGCTATCTGATCGGTGCGCGACAAATTCGACAGGTGAATTTTCTTACCCGCATATTCCGAGCGGAAGGCACCATCGCGGTAGCCAATCAGGGAGGTCATGGGCGTCTTCATCTCGTGCGCGAAGCTGCCTGTAAACTGCTCCTGGCGCTCCATGGCCTGGTGCAGCTCTGCCACTGCCTGGTTCAGTTTTGAGACTGTCTGCTCCATCTGCTCCGCCATCGCATTGAAGTCTGCGGATACAGCCCCGATTTCGTCATTGGAGCGAATCCGCACCCGGCTGGAGAAGTTACCTGCCGCAATGGCCCGGGATGCCTGGGACAATCCGCCCAGCGGAGCGGTCAGCAGCCGCGACACTGTGTAGGACAGCGCCGCACATAGAACACACATCAGGAAAAACACCTGGAGATAGGTATGCTGCTGGGCCTGCCGGGCTGTGTATAGAGCGGAAACATCATGGCTGGTTGTGAGATAGAGAATATCTCCATTGGTTTCCACCGCTCCGGAGAAGACCAGGAAATGCGCTCCAGCTCCATTGTCCAAAATACGGAATAGGCAGTTCCCTGGCTCAGGGTCGTCAATGGCCCAGGCTATCTGAAGAACCGGCACCTGTGTTCCTCCGCTCTCATAGAGTATTTCATCCCCCGCAGACAGCCGTAAATCGGACCAGGAGGCACTGTTCTGCTGGTATAGCTGTTCCATGGTTTTGATGATGGCCTCCCGGTCCAGATAGGCGTCCATACTGTTGACGATCTGGAGCGTACCCCAAGCCATACGGTAGTCCCCCAGTGCCGCCGTCTTTTCCCTCTCCAAGGAATCCTCAAAGGATTCGGATATCAGCAGACTGCCTCCGGCTCCAAACAGAGCGGCCAGCACCGCCAGCATACACAGGGTCATCTTCAAATGGAACTTCACGGATCCACCTCCAGCCGGTAGCCGATCTTGTTGACTGCACGAAGGTAAGTTTCCCATCCGGTCTTTTTGCGCAGCCGCTGGATATGGATGTCTACCGCCTTGCTTCCAAACGGGTACGGTTCGCCCCATACCCGCTCATAGATGGTTTCCCGATATAAGGCGCGGCGGGGGTTTCGGGCGAAGAGGAGCAGCAATTCATATTCTGTTTTGGTCAGGCTGATCTCTGCCTCGTCCCGCCATACCTGCATAGATCTGGTGTCGATTTTCAGCCCGCCAATCTCCAGTATCATGTCCGTCTTCTGATACCGGCGCAGGACTACATCAATGCGGGCCAGCAGTTCTATGACCTCAAATGGCTTGACGATATAGTCCTCCGCCCCCAGTTTCAGGCCCTTTACCCGATCCTTAACCGCCGATTTTGCCGTCAGGAAGATGACCGGAACCTTCAGTGGACGGATGTACTCCATCAGCTCAAAGCCGTCGATCTCCGGGATCATCACATCCAGCAGGATCAGGTCATAGTGATTATCCACCAGCAGGTCCGCCGCAGCTGCGCCGTCAAAAGCGCAGGTACAGTGGTAGCCTTCCTTAGTCAGGCTGAGACGGATCAGGTTGGAGATGGGCTTTTCGTCCTCTACAATTAAAACTTGAAGCAAGATAAATCCTCCTTGGTCAAATATGTGGAACGCTCATTAAAACATAAAGCAACATAACCGCTGCATTTCCCCTTTTATCTTATGTGGGATTTTATCGCTTGGAGGTTACATACTGAAAGGGCATTCGGCGTCATGTTACCTGATGACTATATAAATTGCGTCAAAATTTTATATGGAAAGCATATAAATTACATATTATTTGACGTTTAGACCAAATTTATCTGATAACCGGCCTTGAACTCAATTTGAGCAGCCGCTATAATCTTCACAAGTGAACTATGATAAGGTGTACCATATGTAAAAGAAGCACGCCATTTCAGAATTCACAATCTGAGCTACGGAGACGCAGATCATGGATAGAATTTTGATGATAGACGACGATAAAGAGCTTTGTGCAATCGTCAAACAAAGTGTTTTACAGGAAAAAATCGAGACAGATTATTGTCATTCCGGAATCTCAGGGTTAGAGGCAGTAAAAAAGCGGGAATATCAGCTCGTCATTTTGGATGTCATGATGTCGGGCCTGGATGGCTTTGGAACGCTTGAGCAGATCAGACAGCTGAGCAGTCTTCCTGTTTTGATGCTTACTGCCAAAAATGATAATGTATCGAAGGTTCGAGGGCTT
>JAAZZJ010000395.1 GCA_014237695.1 Oscillospiraceae bacterium
CCTCGTAGGGGTCCCAATGCTCCACGGCAACCTTGGCGGTGACCTCTACCCACGCCCGCTCGGGAATTTCGCTGACATCATACCCAATACAGGCCACGGCCAGGAAGGTCATATCGTCCGCGCAGCACACCATGGCGAACCGCCCGGGAGTGAAATAACGTCCATACTTGGGTGGCTTGCACATGATGGCCCGATAGACCACTGTCTTCCCGGCGTACATCTCCGGATTGTCCATGATCTCCACATACCACAGGCCGTAGTCTTCGTCAGAGATCCGGATCACCGGCTGGTCCAGATCAAAGGCGGACACGGTGCCGTCCATATAGTCCTCGCTCTGGCCATCCTCCTTCTCCAGATAAATGTCCGCACGGCGGTTGAGGAGACGCAGATTCCGCTGCCGGAGGGAGGTACACAGCGCATCCGTGCAGCGGTTGATGCAGATCATGTCTGCATTTCGCAGCTTTTCCGACATGAGGGAGGCCATATTCCTGGTATACGTCTCAAAGGTGGGGCCCTCCACAGTGGCGATGATCTGGTACAGCACCCAGCTGGGGGGCATGGAGTTTACATAGAAATCTTGGATCTGCCACATGCCGTTGTATTCCACAATAATCTGGCTGGCTTTGCACTTCTTCCGCTCCGCCTCCAAAAACTCGGGCGTCAGGGAATCCTGATCGTCCACGGTCAGGACGGTGACGTTGTGCAGCAGCTTTTTCTCGTATTCCACCTCGCCTTCTTCGCACTGGAGGAGCAGGGTGTGGTCCTCCATGGCGAAGCCATCGGAGAGGATGCCGTTGATGAAGCTGGTCTTGCCGCTGTCCAGGAATCCGGCAATCAGGTAAACAGGGTAGACTTTCTCCTGGGCCATATTACACCTCGAAGAGGGTCCGCAGCCCGGCTTCGTCCAGCTTGCTGCCGATGACGCACAGCCGTCCGGTGTAGTCCGCGGGACCGGTGCGTATCTGATGCTCTCCGGGTACGTAGTCAAAGTGGAGCCAAGTCCCGTCTCCGGCAGGAACAATGCCCTTTGCCCGCAGTACCGCGCCGTATTTCCCGCCGTCCAGTTCCGTCAAAACAGATCTCAGCTTTTCAGGAGTAAAGGTATGCGTGGTCTCCACGCCCCAGCTGGTAAATACCTCGTCGGCATCGTGGCCATGGTGATGGTGATGATGGTGGCCGTCATGGCAGCACTCATGGTCATGACCGTGGCCATGATGGCATTCATGCCCCTCTTCATGGTCGTGGTGATGACAGCACCGGTGGTCCTCCTCATGGTCGTGGTCATGACCGCACGTATGGTCCTCATCGTGGTCATGCCCATGGCAGCACTGGCGGCCGTCATCGTGGCCGTGATGATGGTGGTGCCCGCCGCAGATGGGGCAGGCATCCGCCTCCTCCTCTGCGAGAAGGTCCTCGGCCAGGGTGTTGCCCCTCTCTATGGCATTCAGAAGCTGTGCGCCGGTGAGCTGATCCCAGGGGGTTGTAACAATGGGGGCGCTCTCATTCTTCTCCCGCAGCAGAGCAACGGAGGCCTCAAGTGTTCCGGCTTCCAGCTTCTGCGTGCGGCTGAGGATGATGGCCCCGGCGTACTGCACCTGGTTGGCGTAGAACTCGCCAAAGTTTTTCAGGTAGACCTTCGCTTTGGACGCATCGGCCACGGTAACCGCGCAGCCCAGCGCCATCTCCGGGACCTGCTCCGCCACATCCTGAACAGCCCGGATGACATCGGACAGCTTGCCTACGCCGGAGGGCTCAATGAGGATGCGGTCCGGATGAAACTGCTCCATGACTTTTTTCAGTGCCTCGCCAAAGTCGCCCACCAGGGAGCAGCAGATGCACCCGGAATTCATCTCGGAGATTTCCACCCCTGCGTCCTTCAAAAAGCCGCCGTCGATGCCAATCTCGCCGAACTCATTCTCAATGAGGACAATTCGTTCGCCCTTCAGAGCTTCATCCAGCAGTTTTTTGATGAGAGTGGTTTTTCCGGCGCCCAGAAAGCCGGAGATTACGTTTACTTTTGTCATAGGGGATACGCCTCTTTCTAAAAATGATGTCATGCTTATCATATCCCTTTTTTGAAAAAAAGCAAGAGGGTTTCCAGAAAAATACAGAAAAGAGATATCCGCAGGATGGATTCCGTCCTTTAGAGCCTGTTTACTATCTCAACGTGTGCGGATTGGCGAGTGGATTTTTTGTTCAGCGAGGCAAAAAGCC
>JAAZZJ010000396.1 GCA_014237695.1 Oscillospiraceae bacterium
ATCCTGAATGTCATCCCAAGTCATGCCCTGCTGTCTGCAGAGTTCTTTAATTTCAGAGACTGTGTTTCTTGAGCATCCAAGTATTGCCGCCACTTCCCTTTCGCTTAGATTTTTGTTTAGAAGCTCCATTACGCTTCTGGGTTTCGTCTTTTTGTACATAATAAAAGACCTCCTATAGATTTATTAAAAGCACCAGGCTTTCTATCAAAATCTATAGGAGATCCTATATAAAATCAAATATCAAAGACCACTAGATGTTGTGGTGGCTCTCAAGCATTAGAATACCAAAATCAAATGGCTCTCAAGCGATAAAACGGTGGCTCCGAAGCGTTAGAATATTCATTTATACGGCATGATTGACGGGATCATCAACAACGGTCCCAAAGAGCCGACCGTAGCCCAGCTGGAACAGCAGGCCAGAAGCGGCCAGCCGATTTCCCTGATGGATTTGGCGGCTGCGGTCCACCGGGAGGAACAAGACAAGCGGAAATCGGTGGTGGAACAGCTCCACCAGCAGCCGAAGCAGGAAAGCAAAAAGACAGCGCCGAAAAAGAGCGCGGAAAGGGAGCTTTGATATGGGACACTTTACCTTTGAAGAAATGAATCTGATGTGCATTTACAACACCGGAACCCGCGCCGGACTGATGGAGAGCCTGACCGAGATGCGCGGCTATCTCTCGCCGGAGGAAACGGAGCTGATGGAACTGACCGACAGCGCCCTTCATAAGCTGCGCGCCATGACGGACGCGGAGTTTGACAGTCTGGAACTGTACCCGGACTTTGACGAATAGGAACCAACAGACCGGAGGGGCTGGCGCTGTGCCGCCCCTTCCTTTTATCCAAAACCCGAAAGGAGGGCCGAAAACAATGGCAACCAAAGCGCAGATGTACGCACAGATGGCCGACCATGCGGCGGTGCAGCTCACTTCCAGCTGGAATGAGTGGATGCGGTTTCTGGACACAGCCTCCAGGCTTTACAAATACCCGTTCCATGACCAGCTGATGATCTACGCCCAGCGCCCGGA
Organism: Oscillospiraceae bacterium; assembly: GCA_014237695.1. Classification (GTDB taxonomy): domain Bacteria; phylum Bacillota; class Clostridia; order Oscillospirales; family Oscillospiraceae; genus Pelethomonas. The sequence continues at coordinate 1,026 of JAAZZJ010000396.1, forward strand.
CGCTACCGCCTGTGCGGAGTATGACCTGTGGAATGACAAGATGGGCCGCTATGTCCGGCGCGGCTCCAAGGGCATCGCCCTGGTGGACGATTCCGGGGACCGGACCCGGCTGCGGTATGTCTTTGACATCTCCGACACCGGAACCCGCCCGCACTCCCGCACTCCCTGGCTCTGGAAGATGGAGGAACGGCATATAGATTCCATCTCCGCCATGCTGGAAAACCGGTATGGGGTGGGCGGCGATGATTTAGGCGGGCAGCTGACCGAGATCGCCCGCAGGCTGGCCGGGGAATACTGGGCGGACAACGGGCGGGACTTCCTTTACATCGTTGACGATTCCTTTTTGGAGGAGTACGATGAACTTAACATCGAAGTCCAATTCAAAGCCGCCGCCACCGTCAGCATCGCCTATTCCCTGATGTCCCGCTGCGGGCTGGTCCCGGAACAGTATTTCACCCACGAGGATTTCATGCCGGTTTTCGATTTCAACACACCGGCCACCGTTGGGGCGCTGGGAACGGCGGTCAGCCAGATCAACCAGCAGGTGCTGCGGCAGATCGGCGTAACCATTCTAAACGCGGAACGAGAGGCCAACAAAGAAAGGAGCCAGCAAAATGAACAACACCTTAACTTACATTCAGAACGGGGATTATCTGATTCCCAACCTGCAACTGACAGAACAGCCCGAAACGCCCCTGGGCAAGTACGGCAGGATGCGGAAAACCTACTTGAAGGATCACCGGCCCATCCTTTACAACCGTCTGCTGATGAGCGAGAAGCTGTACCCGCACCTGTTGGAGATCGACCGGACCGCGAACAGCCGATTGGAGCAGCTGATGCCGGAACTGGCGCAGGCGGCGGGCGTGACCGAGGAACTGAAAGCCCGCGACATGATGCAGTGGGTGGGCCTGATGAACAGCTGCAAGGCCCAGGCGGAGGAGATTCTGCTGGCGGAACTTATCAACAGCTGACCTTAAACCTGTTTCTGTCCGAAGCGGAACAGATTCAGAATATTGATGAAGCAGAGAATGTGAAAGCGTCCTCTGCTTTTTCTTTTGCCCAAAAGGACATTGACCATGTACTGCGGCTGGGCGGCAATACCGACCGTCTGCGGGAGCGCGTGACAGCTGAATTTGAAAAGCAGAAGCCGGTCCCGGAAATAGCCGCCGCCCTGCA
>JAAZZJ010000397.1 GCA_014237695.1 Oscillospiraceae bacterium
AGGGCACGCACCGCCCCAATGGCACTGCAATAGGCGTAAATCAGCTCTGCCGCGCCGCATCCGCAGAGGATTGCGTCTTCCGGCACACCCTCGTAGGCGGCCAGTGCCGCCGTCAGCTCCCTGCAGCAGGGGTCCGGATACTGGCAGAGATTCCGGGCAGACGCCTCTACCGCCCGCACCACGGAAAGCGGCGTTCCAAGCGGGTTGGTATTTACTGAAAAATCCAGTTTTACGGTCCGGCCATACAGGTCGCCGCCGTGGGGGTTGGAGGTCTGATACAGCATAGGCTATCCCTCAATCATCTTCCCGCCGGTATTCCGCGTCCGGCAGGAGGGTAAATCATTCTCACTGTCCCGCGCAAAATGCCGGGCAGGCGCTTCCGCGTAAAATGGGAGGCCGCCCAGGCGGCCTCCCATCTGGTTTTGCGCGGGGCGGCGCAGGGCCGCCGTCTCAGTATTGCCGTACCACGGCCGTTACCCGCCCCAGCACCTGAGCGTTCGTACCGTCAATGGGCTGATAGTCGTCGTTTTCCGGCAGCAGCCAGATCTCTCCGTTTTTCTTGGAGAGGCGCTTTACCGTAGCCTCATCCCCCAGCAGAGCCACAACGATCTCCCCGTTGATCGCGCTGGGCTGGCGGCGCACCACCACCAGATCATCCGGAAGGATGCCCGCGTTCAGCATGGACTCCCCGCGGACCCGGAGGGCAAAGAACTCCTCTTCCGTGCCGCCGCAGTCGAAGGTCAGATAATCGTCAATGCACTCCTGGGCCAGGATCGGCGTTCCTGCCGCCACGTCCCCCAGAATGGGAATCCGGTTTTTCTCCCGCTGGCCGGTCAATACAATAGCCCGGCCCTTGAAGTCCCCCTTCTCAATGAGGCCCCGCTCCTGGAGCCGCTTGAGATGGAAATGCACCGTGGACGGGGACTTCAGCCCCACCGCCTCACATATCTCCCGCACCGAAGGGGCATACCCCTGCTGGGGGATCACGGTCTGCAAATATTCATATATCCGGTCCGTCATCTGTGTCTTCTTTGGCATATCCAATCCTCCTCATTGGTATCTGCGGCTTATTTGCCTACAGTATACCACACATCCCGAAGCCTTGCAACACCTGTTCTTCTATTTTTCAAAATATTTTTCCTGCCGGATTTCCCGCCGCACAGGCCTCTTTTTCAAAGGCTCCCGGTTGGTTTCTTGGGGAGACCGGTTTACAAATCCGGCAGAAAATGCTATACTGAGTGGGCATTGTCCCAATCCCTGCCATTCCGTCTATGCAGCCCTCTTCCCTGAAGCAATTTCATCGGGGAAGAGGTTCCGCCGCCAACAGGCCAAACGGGACGTTCTGGGGGTATCCGGGTATCCCGGCGGACCTTCCGGCAATCCGGCGCTGTCCGGGAGGGAAAAGACGCCGCGCGGCACTCCGGCGGTTTTGTGAAACGCTGAGCAAAAAGGAGGAAAACGATGAGCAAAGAGCAAGTATATCAGCTGCTGCAGGCTGATCCTGGGGCATATGTTTCCGGTCAGGAACTCAGCAGGCGGCTGGGCATCAGCCGGGCGGCCGTCTGGAAGGCCATCAGCAGCCTGCGGCAGGACGGATATGTCGTTGAAGCCCGCACCGGCCTGGGCTACCGCCTTACGTCCGCGCCGGACGCCATTGTGGAGCGGGAGATCCGCCGCTGCCTCTCCCCCGGCACGCACTGCCCGGAGCTGCGCTGTCTGGAGGAAGTCGACTCCACAAATTCCTATTTGAAGCGGGAGGCCCTCTCCGGAGCCCCCCACGGCACCGTAGCCGCCGCCAACAGCCAGAGCGCCGGGCGGGGCCGCATGACCCGCTCTTTTCAGTCTCCCCCCGGCAAGGGCGTCTACCTCTCCATCCTGCTGCGGCCCCAGCTGCCGCCGGAGGCGCTGATGGGGGTAACAGGGATGACCGCCGTGGCGGTGTGCAACGCCGTGGAACGGACCGCCGGGGTCCGCCCGCAGATCAAGTGGACCAACGACTTGGTGCTGAACGGGAAAAAGATCTGCGGCATCCTGACGGAGCTGGCAGTAGAGGGAGAGACGGGACTGACGCAGTCTCTGGTCATCGGCGCCGGCGGTCTGGGTCAGTTCGGCATCCAGTTCCTGAAACTCATGAGCGACGCCGAGATCTGGGCCGTTGACCAGGCAGCCGACAAGCAGGGCCGCGCCATGGACCTC
>JAAZZJ010000398.1 GCA_014237695.1 Oscillospiraceae bacterium
CGTCCTTGGCTCCCGCCGTCTCATAGCAGGAGTGCATGGCCAGCTGGGCCAGCCCCACGTCCACGGTATTCACCGACAGGTGGGAGGTGGAGATGAGCCCCAGGGTCCCGCCGCCGGGCAGGTCGGAGCGGTTGGCAAAGTGCTGCACCGGCACCCCCGCCTTTTGGCACAGGGCGGTGAACACCGCCTGAGACACCCCGTCCGTAGCGTACCGGACACCGTGCTTGATGACCACACCGGCATTCATGGCCGGACGGTGGGTCGCGTCATGGTACTCCGGATGATTGGGGTGGACTGCGTGTGCATTGTCGGCGGAGACCATGAAGCTGTTGGCCGTAGCCGCCGCCCGGTCCAACCCCAGAGCGCCGCAGACCCGCGCGATCACGTCCGCCAAAAAGGTCCCATCGGCCCCCTGCTTCGTGAGGCTGCCCACCTCCTCGTTGTCCAACAGGGCGAACACCGGAATACCGGCGCTCTCCTCCGCCGCCATGAATCCCCGGAAGCAGCCCCAGGCACACTGGAGGTCGTCCAGCCGGGGAGAGGAGACAAATTCGTTCCCCGCGCCCCAGATCAGCGCCCTTTGACGGGGACAGAGGAACAGGTCCATCCCCAGAATGTCCTCCGCCTCACACCCGGCGCACTCCGCTACGACGGCCCGAAAGGCTCCCTTCTCCGTTCCCAGCCCCATCAGGGGCACCATGTCGCACTTGGGGTCGTACTTAAAGCCGTCGTTGGCCCCCCGGTTCATGTGGATGGCTACATTGGGGATCATCAGCAAATCCCGGTCCACATAGACCAGCCTTGTCTCGATGCCGTCCCCGGCCCGCACCAGCACCCGGCCCGCCACGGTAAGGGGCCTGTCCAGCCAGGGGGCGCACAGCATCCCGCCGTAGCGTTCCGTGTTCAGACGCAAATACCCCTCCGGGCCCGCCAGCTCCGCGTTTTCCTTGATCCGGAAGGTGGGCGCATCGGAGTGGCTGGCGGAAATCATGAAGCCCCGGGCCGGGTCCGCCGGAAGCCGGAAAGCGATCAGGGCCGACCCGCCCCGGACGGCGTAGTATTTCCCTCCGGGCGTCAGGGTCCAGGCCCGCCCCTCAAAAAGCGGCTCATAGCCCGCCCCGGACAGCTCCCGGCAGAGATTGTCCACCGCGTGAAACCGGCTGGGACTGCGGTTCAGAAAGTCAAGCATATCCTTCATATTGCGCTTTTTCTCCTTATCTTGTCGGTCCATACAGCCACACAAAGGCGTGGCGAATGATTTTCCCGCCGCTTCCGCTGCGGATCTCTACTTGATGTTTCCCATCCTCGGTCCTGGTATACAGACACTGGAGGGGCGTCCCCAGAAGGATCTGCTTCCGGAAAGAGATCTCCAGTGTGGAGGGCAGATTCTCATAGACCTCCGCAGGCAGCGCCTCCAGCGCGTAATCGAGATAGTGGAGGTTGTTTACGTGCCGGTTGGTGTCAATATCCCGGCGGCCCGCAGTGGTCTCATAGGCCACGGGTGTATCCTCCGGCGTCTTTCCGCTGCCGGGCACAGGGCGGCAGTCCGCAAAGAGGTCCAGACTACTGTCCAGCTGCTCCTCATAGGCTGTCCGGACCGTTTCGGTGATCCGGGTAAGGCGGCCGGTCACGGCATCCACCAACACCCAGCGGCTGGATCCCCGGGCAATTTCACGGTCTCCGGCCCACACCCGGAATTCCCGGTCCGAGAGGAAGCCGTCCATAAGCCTGGGCCAAGTCTCCACCCGCAGAAGGGTGCGCCAGCAGGGGCGCTCTGGCAGATTGACCCGCCAGCTGCTGAGGATCCAGTGGACCCCGGTTCTGGAAATATCCTTCAGCCCGAAACCCACGTCGTCGGAGGCCACAGAGGCGGCCTCCTGCAAAAGCCGCAGCAATCCCTGGGGGCTCAGCCGCTGGTCGGCTCCCAGATCGGAATAGGCCACAGCAGTTTCGTAGAAATAATGAGGCGTAACCATCACTCCTGTATTCCAAAGTTGCCCCTCTATTGTACTCTTATTGCGGGAAGATGTCAAAGAGGAAATTGGGGAGCTTACAGCCCGGCAATACCGGCCCGCCTCCGCAGGAGGATCCGGGCGAAAGAATCCGGCTAAACATCAGCCTCCACAGAGAGGGGCCGAAGTGCCTCTATAAAAGCAGCGAATATCCGGAAAAGTTTCCAAATAATATGC
>JAAZZJ010000399.1 GCA_014237695.1 Oscillospiraceae bacterium
TACACACTATACCGCAGCGAGCCTGCCTATGGGACCGCCTACACGGACTACAGCGGCAGCGCCGCCCTGGATCTTATTGAGCCGTATCTGGGACAGCTCTCCAGCGAGATGGCCGAGGCTTTCACCTATATGCGGGAACAAGGGCTTTACGACACAGACCGCAGCAGAACCAAAGGCAACATGGTCTTCACCACGATTCTCCCCTCCTACGGCGCGCCCTTCTATTTCGGGAATCCAGGCAGCACTCCGGGCAGCGGGATCTACGATTTCTGCACCACGGTCCATGAGTTTGGGCACTATAACCACTTTTACTGGCACCCCTGCGGCTGGCTTACGTCAGACGGTCCCGATACAAGCGAAGTCCATTCTCAAGGGCTTGAGCTGCTGTTTTCCCACTTCTACCCGGAAATATTCGGAGAAGGCAGCGATGAGGTAATCCTGTATGAGCTGGTATTCCTTCTGTCCAATATCGCCGATGGCTGTCTCCATGACGAACTGGAGCAGTTTGTCTACGAGAACGGGGACGTGACCCTGGAGCAGATCAACCGGAAATACCGCCAGCTCTGCGGCGAGTACGGCATGGCGGACCCGGATGATCCCCGGGAGGAACTCTATGGCTGGGTGGACGTAAACCACCTCTTCACGCAGCCCTTTTATTATATCAGCTACGCGGTTTCCGCCGCCGGAGCCTTCTCCTTCTGGCTGGACGCTCAGGACGACTATTTCGCCGCGGTGGATGAGTACCTGACCTTTGCCGCCCTGGACACAGACGTAGGCTTCCAGGCCGGCTTTGAGATGCTCGGTATGGACACTCCCCTCTCCCCGGCATATCTGGAGCATCTGGCCGGAACCATGCGCGATGTGCTGGAGGTGGATACCCGCCTGGAGGCCATACCGCCTGCGGACATCATTGGGATCGAGTGGTTTGCCGAAGCCGCTTATGCGCTGTACGCCGCAGGAGTATTGGAGAAGGACGGGGACGGCTGTCTCCATCCCTTTGACACCGCCACATGGGATGACACCGCCGGTCTGCTGGAGGGGATGGACCGGACAGCTCCCACCGCGGAAAACGGCGGGGCGGCCATCACCCGGCTGGAACTGGCCCGTCTGCTGGCGGAGACCTTCGGAGTGGAGGAGGCCGGCGGCACTCCCTTCCCGGACACCGGCGACGGACTGGTGGCAGCCTTGGCGGAGCTGGAGGTGGTCAGCGGCTACGCCGATGGGACCTTCCGGCCTCAGCAGCCTATCACCCGGGGCGAGATGTGGACCATGGCCTACCGGTTGCTGCTGGCGGTTGCGGAACCGCTGGTTGAGGATTTGGCGGCATAGGTGTCAGAGAAGCATCGAGCGGGTCCCGGATAGGAAATCCGGGACCCGCTTTAACTGTGCTTTTCATAGTAAATTTTTGTGAACATTTCAGCAAATAAAGATATGGTGAACAAAATGCAGCGCCGGCACCTATCGCAATAAAGTCTTTGTTGCCGGAACCACCTCCCAGTCCTATAAAAGCTACCGTAAGGATGCCGCTGCCTAGTTGTGTAATTTGGCTGGTCTTGCTATTGGATTTCATGGCAATAAGTTGGTTGCGCTCATCCAATTCTTCTAATTTATCCGCTCTTGCAATCTTATGGGAGAAACTACGAAGAACAAAGCCCGCTCCAATAGCGGCACACAACACTGCCAAAATAACCGGCTTCACTCCTACCGGCTGTTCCGCTGTGACAAACACTCCAATTCCCAATGTCAGAGATGCCAGGCCATATATAAACGATTTCATGCTATAAATTTTCATACATTTTATCCTCCGATTTTCTGTTTTCTTCCAAACAGCAAAGTTCTTCCACGGATACACCAAAGACTGTTGCGATCCGATAGGCCAACATGAGCGATGGACTATACTGTTCCTTTTCAATAGAAATAATCGTTCGCGAAGAAACGCGGACCAGATCCGCTAACTGTTGTTGTGTCATTTGGGCTAATATTCGCATTTCCCGTATTTTCGTTTTCATAACTCATCCCCTTGTATATGAAGTTTACTTCACGTGAAGTTGTCTTCATATTACACCTGAAGCTTATACGGGTGGAACTCTTGCTATTATTGAGGATGGTGATGAAATTCTTATTGACGCTGAAAATAATCGTCTTGAACTCATAGTTGATGAATCGATAATCAATCA
>JAAZZJ010000400.1 GCA_014237695.1 Oscillospiraceae bacterium
AGGCCGCTTCGCCGCCTTCTCCTCGCCGTAGACCTCCACCCGGGCGGCCAGATAGCGCTCATAGGCCGCCTTCACGCTGGTATCATACCTCCCGTCCAGCCCCTCGATCCGGATATTCTCCAGATGGGTGGAGAAGGTGGTGTGGCGGCAGTGGTCGGACCAGTAGGTGTCCACCACCCGCACCTCGGTAATGGTGGGGTCCCGATGCTCGGTATCCCGGAAGTAGGCCTGCAAAAATTTCAGATCGTCCAGATCCATGGCCAGCCCCAGCCTGTCCAGCAGAGCGGCGAGGCCGTCCCCGTCCAGCCCGGTGAAGCCCGCCAGCGTCTCCACTGCGGGCGGCTCGTCATGGGTACGGACCAGAGTTTCCGGCTTTTCCATGGAGGCCTCCCGGCTCTCCACGGGGTTGATGAGGTAGCCCTTTATCCTGTCCAGATCCTCCTGAGTCAGCCGTCCCTCCAGCAGATATACTCTGGCGTGGCGGACCAGGGGGCGTTCCACACCGGCCATCAGCTGAACGCACTGGGCGCAGGAATCCGCCCGCTGGTCGAACTGCCCCGGCAGGGCCTCCACCGCCAGCAGGCTGTGAAGGTTCCGGGGCTCGGGGAAGCACTCATCCCAGACCACGTCCACCTGAGGCTCGGAGAATACGATGTGCTTTGCCTTCTCGTAGACGGCGGGATCGATGCCCTCCACATCGTAGCGGTTCAGGATACGGATGCCCTCCAGACTTTCGATGCCCAGAAAGCCCCGCAGATCCCCCAGCAGGTTCCCTGCCTCCGGGCTGAGCCCTTCCCGCTTTTCCACAAAAATTCGATAGACCATTACTTCTTTTCCTCCAGCGCTTTCAGTGCCCGCTGGCCGATATCCCGGCGGCAGAAAGCATTGTCAAAGTGGATCCGGTCCGCCAGTGCATAGGCTTTCCCGATGGCGGCAGGCAGATCCTCCGCCACCGCCGCCGCGCCCAGGACCCGGCCTCCGCTGGTCAACAGTTTTCCGTCCTTTTCTGTCGCCCCGGCGATGTAGATGCGCTCATCCGCCTCTGTCGCAGGCAGAGTAATGGGAAGATCCTTGTCATACTTCTGCGGGTAGCCTCTGGAGGCCAGAATGACGCAGCAGGCCGATTTCTGGCTGAATTTGACTTCTGTCTCCGCCAGAGTGCCTTTGGATACAGCCAGCATGATCTCCAGCAGACTGCTCTCCAGCAGGGGCAGCACCACCTGAGTCTCCGGGTCGCCGAAGCGGCAGTTGTACTCAATCACCCTGGGCCCCTCCGCCGTGAGCATCAGTCCGAAGTACAGACAGCCCTTAAAGGGCCGTCCCTCCGCCTTCATCGCCCGGATAGTAGGCAGAAAGATTTTCTCCATACATTCCGCCGCGATTTCGGATGTGTAGTAGGGGTTCGGCGCGACGGTACCCATGCCGCCGGTGTTGAGCCCCTGATCTCCGTCCAGAGCCCGCTTGTGGTCCATGGAGGACACCATAGGGACCACCGTCTCCCCGTCGGTGAAGGACAGGACGGATACCTCCGGCCCGGTGAGAAATTCCTCAATGACCACCGTGGCCCCGCTGTCGCCGAAGAGGCGTCCCTCCATCATGGAGCGCACAGCCTCCCGGGCCTCCTTCCGGGTCTCGCAGATAAGTACGCCCTTGCCAAGGGCAAGGCCGTCGGCCTTGACCACCGTGGGCAGGGGGCAGGCCTCCACATAGGCCAGAGCCCTGCTCAGATCGGTAAAGGTCTCATAGGCGGCGGTGGGGATACCGTATTTCTTCATCAGATCCTTGGAGAACGCCTTGCTGCCCTCAATGACGGCGGCGTTCTTCCGGGGACCAAAGCAGGGGAAGCCCTCCGCCTCCAGAGCGTCCACCATCCCCAGCACCAGCGGGTCATCGGGAGCAACGACTACAAAGTCGATGCTGTTATCCCTCGCCGCGGCCACCGCGGCGGGGATGTCCACAGCGGAGCCGCCGAGACAGATGGCGTCGGCGGCGATGCCGCCGTTGCCGGGAAGGGCAAAGATTTTTTCCACCCGGGGGTCTTCTTTTAATTTCTGGATGATCGCGTGTTCGCGGCCTCCGCCGCCAATAACAAGGATATTCATTTCAGCAACCTCCTTCTGCGGCCCCTGCGGGGCCGCGGCCGCTTCCTGTCTA
>JAAZZJ010000039.1 GCA_014237695.1 Oscillospiraceae bacterium
CCACTGGTTGTACAGCTTGGGCAGGTCCCGGTGGGAGTGGATGATGTTTTTGTAGTGTTCGCAGAACAAGGTCTCGCTGGTGGGGCGGATGCAGTAGCGTTCCTCCAGCTTCTCACTGCCGCCATAGGTGACCCAGGCGCACTCGGGGGCGAAGCCCTCCACGTGGTCCTTCTCCTTTTGCAGCAGGCTCTCGGGAATGAGCATGGGCATGGCAACGTTCTCGTGGCCCGTGGCTTTGAACTGCCGGTCCAGCTCCTTCTGCATGTTCTCCCAGATAGCGTAGCCATAGGGACGGTAGATGAACATGCCCTTTACGCTGGAGTAGTCAATAAGCTCCGCCTTTTTGCACACGTCGGTGAACCATTGGGTGAAGTCCACATCCCGGGCGGTGATGGCGTCCACCTGTCTTTGATCCTTAGCCATAGTCTTTCTCTCCTGAATTGATTCAAATATGGGTCGCTCACTGGTCATCTATTGTATCCGTCTTTTCGCGGTCTGTCAAGCCGGGACCTGCGCTCCATTCCGGGGGACAGGTCCGTGTCCCCGTTCCCGCCCTCGCCGTGCCGGTCTATGCGTGGTCGTGCGTTGTATGCAGAAGTGATGCGGCTGTTACCGTGCTGGACATACGTTGTGAAACGGGGATTCGAACCCCGCCCCGCAGGCGTCCCGGCCCGCGTCCACTGACTGATCCCTTGCAGGATTGCGCCCGGCTCCATTCTCGGCCGGGAGAGGCCGCATTCGCCCCGGTATGGCTACCGGCTTGACAGATCCTGCCGTGTTACAGCAGCTCGGTGGTCCAGTTGGCGGACTGGATGACGTTGTCCGTTTCCCGCAGCTCCCGGGCCAGAGCGTCCGCTTTTTTCCGGTATTCCGGGACGGACACCGCGCTCATGATCCTGATCTCCGATCGGGTAGCCCGGTGAGTGAGGCTGCTGGCGGAGGTCAGGAAGTTCCGATAGGTCTCCACCCGCATTTTCAGGCAGTCCCGGCGGGCCAGAAGCTCCGTCAGGGTGCCGTGGGGCGTCCGGGTCCCGCAATTGGTCCGGTTGATCCGGGCCATCAGGTCCTCCAGCTGGACGATGCAGTCCTCGTATTCTGCCAGCAGCTCTTTGGGGTCCTCGGCGGGCTGTTCGCCCTCCTGAACGGTGGCGTTGTCGTACAGGCGGTCGGCCAGCTGCGCCATCCGCTTTTGCAGGTCCGCGCGGAGCTGGAGCGCTTCGGCAAGTTTCATGGTATGTTCTCCCTCCTTTGTATGGTTTCTGCTGTAGGGGTTAGAGGTCGTTCAATTCCGCCAGCAGGGCGGGGACGTCCATCCAGGAGCTGGCGAATTCGAAGTCCGGGTCCCCGTAGACCGCCCGGTCGCCGTCAATCAGCGCAAGGATGGCGTGGGTGTCCCGGTCCAGAAGTACGTTGCCCTCCCACAGGCCGGTGTTGAACAGTCCGCCGTCCAGAAGGCGGGCCCATCGGATTTCGGACACACCCAGGGCCACGGTGAGAATAAGCTGGATCTGCCGGAGACAGACCTCCTGAAAGAGACGGTTTTTATCGTCCAATGCCGGTTCCCTCCTCAGAGCCTGTTTTGCATCTCAACTTGTTGGGAATGCGGAAAATCAGCTGTTATGATGTGTGCGGGGGGATAGGAAACAGGCTCTTATAGTTCCCCGCCATAGAGGTCCGACAGGATTTTGGAATAGAGTTTCTCCGCGCTCTCCCGGAAGCGCTTTTGCAGCTCCAGGGCCATGTCCTGCCGGGTGACCAGCAGGCGGAGATTCATCAGCTCGTCCAGCTCATCGCTGAGGGACAGGGATACCTCATATCCGCCCTTGTCCCGGGGATGGACAGAGGACTTGACCAGGGCGCGGCGCTTCAGCTGTTCGTTGCATCCGGCCAGCTTCTGCTCTGCCTCCATCCGTACGGAGTAAGGGAGGCTGCTCTCGCATACGGCGCTGTTGCGCCTGCCCTTGTCCGTAATGGCGTACAGCCCCTCTGCCAGGGTGAGGTGTTCCGTACGCACCAGGTCCGCCAGGCACTCGGAAAAGCCGAAGTAATCCACGCCGCCATCGCACATAGAAAGCTCCTGGAGTGTCTCAAAGGGGACCGGCTTCACCACCCGGGACGCGATATAGAGGATTAGGAATTTGATTTCCAGCTTGCCGCTGATAAAACCGAATGAAGCCATATCACGCCTCCTCAAGGTTGCCGTCTACGTCCCATTATACCATATGGCAGAGTAAAATGGTATCGTAAATGCCAAATTTTCCAGTTCCCGGCAGGGGGGAACAAATTGGGTGCCCCTGCCGTACAATAGCCATAGGACTATTATACATGCTCCGGGGAAATTTGTATAGTCCGAATTTTCACCACCCGGCCCGGGGCGCATAGACTGGAATGAAGGCGGACGCCTTCCCAACAACAGAGAAACCAAGGTTTCGATTTAGGAGGTTTATTATGCCTGAACGCATGGCTCCCGGCCCCGTTTCCGGTATGAGGGATAACTGTGAGGCCGTTTGTATCCATACCAAGAAGATCTTTGACAGCTGCCGGGATAAGGACTGCATTGAAGATCTGCGCTTCTACCCGACGATGGCGGGGCAGGATGTACTCAGCCGCGCCCAGACCGTAAAGGGCGGCAAGGCGGAGCTGCTCTATACGTACATTGACGTAGAGCCGGTGGTGTTCAACCGCGGCTTCTATACAGTGGATATGCGCTTTTTCTACCGCGTGACCCTGAACGCGTACTGCTCCTGCCCCCGTCCGGTGGAGGTAGAGGGCCTGTGCGTCTTTGACAAGCGGGTCATCCTCTTCGGCAGCGAGGGCAATGCCAAAATTTTCTCCTCCGAGATGCGGGTAGACTGCATGGACCGGCAGCTGCTGGAGCAGAGCAATCTGCCCACCGCCGTTGTAGAGACTGTTGATCCCATCGTCCTGGACGCCAAGCTGGTGGAGTGCTGCGAGAACCGCTGCTGCGACTGCGACGTGTGTGAGATTCCCTCCTGCGTATGCCAGTGCTTCGGCTGCGAGCTGACCATGGGCGACGAGTACCGCCGCGCCTTCGTCACGCTGGGCCAGTTTTCCATCATCCGTCTGGAGCGGGATACCCAGCTGCTGATCCCCGTGTACGACTACTGCATGCCCGACAAGGACTGCTCCTGCGGCGGCTGTGCCAGCGAGGATCCCTGCGAGCTGTTCCAGAACATCAGCTTCCCCGTCGATGAGTTCTTTCCCCCCAACAGCTTGAACAACTCCTGTGACTACGAGGGCGCCAAGCAGCACTGCGGCTGCTGCCGCTGAACGGTAACAGCGCGTAAAGTGCTGAAATGATTCGGGCCCCTGCGGGAAAACGCCTGCGGGGGCCCGATTTGCTTATTCCAAGAGACTGCTCCATAAAACTCCCTGCCCAGGTCATGACAGCGGATTTACCGCCCGCCTTTTACCTTGTTGGGCAAAAATCCCCTCGTCAATCCGCCCATGCTGAGATACTGGACAGGCGCTAAAACGCCTATTGCACTTTTCTGCCAGTGTGGTACAATATGCACAGTCCGATATGCGGTCCGCCGCAGGGCGGGCCGGATCAAAAAGATGGAGGCGTAATATTATGACGGCAGAATTTTACACCAACAACCGGCAGAAGCTGCTGGACAAGCTGGAGGGGACCGGCGTGATCCTGCTCTACTCCGGGAAGGCCCCGGTGAAGAGCAACGACCAGGATATGTCCCCTTTTTCCGTGAACCGCAATTTCTACTATCTTACCGGCATCGACACTCAGAACGTATGGCTGCTGCTGGCCAAAACAAAGAAAGGAGCGCGGACCTGGCTGTTCATCGACGAACCGGACGAGGAGATCATCAAGTGGAACGGCAAGATGCTGACCAGGGAGCGGGCCTCCGAGCGCAGCGGCATCAAAAGCGACAACATCATCTACATGCAGGATCTTGAGCGGTATACCGCCATGTATCTCTCCAACGGCCTGACGGATGTTTACTTCTCCTTTGACCGCCGGTCCATGCTCGCCCCGCCCACCCGGGCGGAGGAATTTGCCCGAACCATCCGCGAGAAGTTCCCCATGGCGCAGATCAAGAACATTGCGCCGCTGATCTCTTCCCTGCGGGCCATCAAGACCCCGGAGGAAATCGAGTGCATCCGCAAGGCGGGAGATGTGACCATCGAGGCGCTGAAGCGGATGCTGGAGACCGCCCGTCCCGGCGAATATGAGTACCAGTGGGCCGCCGATTATGAGTACCATGTCGCCCGCAATGGCTTGCGCCACGGTTTTGAGACCATCGCCGCCTCCGGCGGGAACGCGGTGATGCTCCACTACTCCGATAACGACTGCGTCACCAAAGACGGCGATCTGCTGCTGGTTGACCTGGGGGCGGAGTACCGGTATTACTCTGCGGACGTCTCCCGGACCTTCCCCGTGGGCGGCAGGTTCACGGACCGGCAGAGGGAACTGTTCACCATCGTCCGGGACGCCATGGACATGGCCCGGGACAAGATGCGTCCGGGCATTGAAACCAAAGAGTCCAATCAGGCGGTGGTAGACTTCTACAAGAAGGCCCTGCGGACGGCCAAGCTCATCAATGACGACAGCGACGTGCGGAAATACTACTACCACGGCGTGTCGCACTCTCTGGGTCTGGACACCCACGACCCCTGTGACCGCACGGTCTACGAGCCGGGCATGGTCATCACCTGCGAGCCGGGGCTCTATGTGGCGGAGGAAGGGATTGGCATCCGTCTGGAGAACGATATTCTGGTGACCGGCGGTGAGCCCGAGGACCTGATCGGGAACCGGCTGCTGGACATTGCGGAAATTGAGCAGCTGATGGCGAAATAACGGATACCGCAGAAATGAGCGCCGCCCCGGAGGGGGCGGCGCTCATTTCTATTCATCCGATCCGCTCAGGCCGGACAGGTCAAAAGTTTTAACCAAGGCATCGTCGGAAAGACTGAGGAGGGCCGACAGCTCAAAGTCCACCGGAGCCTTGTCGCTGTCCAGAGTGAACGCGCAGGGAACATCCACGGTGACTCCGGGAGACACCTCCTGGGTGCGTGCTTCAATGCTGTAGCCGGAGTCCTCGCCCATAACGGCGGCATTCAGCTGTACCCCGTTCTGAAAGGCCTTTTCCAGCATTTTCATCATGGGACTGGTGGCTTCCTCGCTGTTGTTGGTCCAGGAGTAGGTAATCACGATGGCGGGGTTTCCTTCGCTGTCGCTGGATAGGCTGGCGCTCCTGATAGATGCGTGGTAGTCTCCCAGATCCCCGGCAGAGGGCGGAGGAACTTCTTCCTCACCGTCATCCGCAGGCGGGGTTACCAGGTTGCCCTCCTCGTCCGCAACAGGCTGCCAGGGATGCTTTTTTGTCTCAATGGTGGTCGTTACGCCCAGAACGCTGGCGGAGTATGAGAGGATGCCGTTCTGATAAGTAAAGGTCTTGGTACTCTCGCCGGATGCCAGCTGGGCGGCGGAGGTGCGGGTCACATCATTTTCAGAGACCCAGGTATACGGCTCCTTGCCGTCGGGCGGGGGAACATAGCTGCCCGCCCAGTATAGAGAGGTGGCGTTCCCACCCTCGGAGACCCAGTAAATCTCAATGGTATCCCCGGAAATGAGAATGCCGTGAAAGGAGTCGTCGGAGCCGTTCTGTTCCCGCCACTCCCCGTCCAGGTCGGGGGGGACGGTCCGGTCACGGACCAGGAACCTCAAAAAGTCAATGCCCCCGATGCTGGCATCCGTTCTGGTATACAAAAAACCGCTGCCGAGGAACAGGAGTACCGACAGGAACAGCGCGATCAGCGGGACGGTACACGGCTTTCCCCGGAGAGCAAACAGGATAATGAGAATCATAAAGACGAGACAGGCAAGAAAACCGATCCCACCCGAAATGAAGTACATGTGACTTCCCCTTTCTGTAACTGCGGAGTTTTCTCTGTCTATACTATATACGAAACGCCGCCAAAATGCAAGAGTGAAAGCTAAGGCGCAGAGAAATCTATTTCACGCCGCCGCGGCGCGCAGTTGGCTTTCCGGCGGCAAAAGCCTGTTTCCGTTTCTGCCGCCGGCGCGTGAGCAGGACGCCGGAAACCCCGCCCGCCAGGGCGAGGGCGGCCAGCAGTGCCGGAATTTCCATCTCCCACATATGACTGCTTCCGAAATACCGCCTGATGGAGGCCGGAAAGCCGGACGGACAGAGGTCCTTGAACCGGACGGCATACGTTTCATACCGGCCTCCGGCAATATGATCCTGGTCTATTTCGATGATCCGTACCCCGCGCTGGCTCTCGGAGTTGTAGCTGGTCCAGGTGGCCCCCGGGCAGGCGGTGAGGCGGATACCGTCCAGGCAGGCCGTGAAGGAATTGACGTGGTCATGGCCGAAAAAGGCGGCTATCACGTCCCCGGCTTCTCTCCAGGCGGCAAATTGGCCGTTGGAGGACACCGGCGGACAGGGGGCTTCCTCCAGGCCTTCCATGCCGGCGGGCGCGGTGTACCAGCTGCCTTGACCTATGCCCTTCCCGGCGAAAGCGCCATCCTCATTTTTGTCCTGCACCCGGGTGAAGACACTGTAAATCTCCGGGACGATAATGTGCTGAAAAACCAACGCGGGCACAGGCGTTCCGCTGTTGGATGCAGTCAGGGATTCTCCAATGGTGCGGCACCAGGCGGCCTGCTCTTCGCTGACACAGCCGTAACCGCCGCCCGGGCCGTACTCCAGGGAATCCACAAAGTACAGATTCAGCGCCGGACGGGAGCCGTCGGCGGTATAGTAGAGCAGATGGTAGGTGCCGCAGCCCGGAAGGGAGTCTCCCTCGTCCTCCGCCAGACAGCCGGGAAAGGTGCGGTAATAGGCCATCTGGGTTTCTTTGTCCACTCCGGCATCCTGGGCGTCGTGGTTGCCGAAAACCACGGCGAAGGGAATGTTTCGCTCCGTTACCGGCGCGAGGATTTGATCGATGATCCGCTTTACATTGGCCTCGTTGTCTCCCAGGTGGACCCAGGGATGCTTTCCCTCTATCTGGTCCCCCAGAAAGACAA
Source organism: Oscillospiraceae bacterium (assembly GCA_014237695.1). Classification (GTDB taxonomy): domain Bacteria; phylum Bacillota; class Clostridia; order Oscillospirales; family Oscillospiraceae; genus Pelethomonas. Next base: position 7,034 of record JAAZZJ010000039.1, read on the forward strand.
CCAGATCCGGCTCCTCCGCGTCCAGCACCGCACACAGGTCCTCCAGCAGATTCCGGGGTACGTTCTGGGTGGTCTGGAGATCGGCAAATATGGCGATTTTCAGCTTCCCGTCCTCAGGGAAGCGCAGCGTACCGGCCTCCCCGGCACTGGCGGAGGGCGGCAGCAGCAGGAGGAACGGCAGGCACCAGACCACCGCCCGCAGATATTTCATCAGATGCTTCATGAAATGGCTCCTCTCCGGCGGCGGATGTTCTCAGCCGAGGTCCGGCTCGCCGCACAGACAGACGGCGTCCCCGGTTTTGCCCTCGGTTTCAAAGAGGATCAGTTCGTTGCCGCCTGCTTTCAGGAGCGGGGCGGGTATGTAGAGCCGGCGCTGGGGGCCCAGTTCCCAGAACCGGCCCAGGTGGAACCCGTTGAGAAAGGCGCAGCCCTTTCCCCAGCCTGAAAAGTCCAGGAAGGTATCCCCGGGCTCCTCCACCTGGAAGACAAAACGGTAGAACCCCGGCAGTCCCTCACGGTACTCTTTTGTAAAATCGAGTCGGTCCAGATTGTCCAGGGGCAGGGGATAGTGCAACCAGTGGCTGTGCCAGTGTCCGTTTACGGTCACGCCCCCGTCGATGCCCTTGCGCTGGTCCTCCAGCCGGGGGCCGTAGTTGACCCGGCCCATGTTTTCCACCAGGATATCCATGGAGGCGCCCTTGGAGAAGGAGATGTCCAGCTCCCGTTCCTCCAGAAGCTCCCGGTCGTAAAGCGTGGCAGCGGGGACGCCGTCCACAAACACCTGGGCGCGGTCGTTGGCCTTCCACAGCCGCAGCCGCTGGAGGCGCTCCTCCGTGCCCAGGCTGGTGCGGTAGAGAATATAGCCGTAATTCTGCCCCAGCCGCTCCATGGACCGGGGAGAGACGCCGGGAACCGGCGCACTCAGATCCTCCAGGACAGAGAAGAGGCTCACCTTTTCCGACACCGCCACCCGTCCGCAGGCCATGCGGGGAACGGCGGGGGACAGCGTCACTTCCGGAATCTCCCGGTATTTGCCGATGATCTCCCGGAAGCGCCGGTATTTCTCCGTAAGGAGGCCGTCCTCCGTCAATACCGCGTCGTAGTCGTAGCTGGTCACGTCCGGCGTCAGACAGTCCGCATAGTTGGCACCGTTCATAAAGCCGAAGTTGGTGCCGCCTTGGAACATATAGAGGTTTACGTGCCCCATAGAGAGGATTTTATCCAGGTTTTCCGCCGCTTCCTCCAGGCTGCCCGTGGCGTGGCGGCCGCTGCCCCAGTAATCAAACCAACCGATCCAGAACTCCATGCACATCAGCGGGCCGCCGGGGCGGCATTGAGAGAGGACCTGAAAATGCCGCTCCGCCTGGGAACCGAAATTGACGGTGGGAAGCACGTCTTCTACGGTTCCTCCTTCCAGGGACTCCGGGACAGGCCCGTCGGAGGTGGCCAGGGGGACTGTGACACCCTCTGCCCGCATCAGGTCCCTCAGCCAGCGCAGATAGGTCCTGTCGTTGCCATAAGAGCCGTACTCGTTTTCCAGCTGCATGAGGATCACGGGACCGCCCCGGTCCGCCTGCAGAGGCGTCAGCTTCGGCATCAGGACGCGGTAATATGCCTCCACATGGTTTTGAAAGGCCGGGCAGGAGACCCGGAAACGCATATCCTCCTCTGCCAGCAGCCAGGCCGGAAGTCCTCCCAGCTCCCACTCTGCGCAGATATAGGGGGAGGGGCGCAGGATAACGTACAGCCCCAGCTCCTGTGCCAGACGGATGAAGCGCTCCACGTCCGCCATTCCGTCAAAGCAGAATACGCCCTTTTCCGGCTCGTGGAGGTTCCAGGGAATGTATGTTTCTACAGTGTTGCAGCCCATGGCTTTCAGCTTCTCCAGCCGGTCCCGCCAGCAGGACGGGATCACCCGGAAATAGTGGATTGCGCCGGATATGATCTGGAACGGACTGCCGTCCAGATAAAAGGTGTCTTTTACTTCAACCGTCATTGGATGCGCTCCTTATTGTCAATAGTATCGGTATCTATAGTGTCAGTGACCGGACAGGGTTTCCAGAAGCTCATGACGGAGGGTGAGGATCTGGGCGACGTGGAAATTGGTCACCACATCCTTTTCCATCACCGAGTCCAGCGCCCGGGCGTCCTCCACTCTGGCGCCGCAGGCGGCCAGACGGCGGCGGTTGTCCTCGCTCAGCCGCCCGGGGCGGTCCAGCTGGGAGAGGACCTCCAGGTGGCTCACCAGCTCCCGCGCCTTGCGCTCACAGGCCTTGTAGCGGGTCAGCTCCCGCTTCCGCCGCCGCATGTGGAGCAGCAGGCGCTGGTTGGCAAAGACGGACAGCTGGCCCTCCAGCGTGGCAATGCGCTTGTTCATGGCATCCGTGTCCGGCAGGCTGGAATTCCCGTCGAACATGTCTTCCAGAAACAGCAGCAGGTCCCGGTCCAGCCCGTCCGCCGTTTCGCGGATCTGCCGGCTGTTGTCATAGGGAAACACCAGGGAGTTGATGAGCATTCCCACCCCCAGGCCGATGGCTGTGTCCCAGATCCGGCCCAGGGCATAGGGAATGGGGGCCATTTCTGCATCGGTGCAGATCATGACCAGAATGAAACAGGGCAGGGAGGGGGAGAAGGCATCGGGCAGCAGGTTATAGACAGAGATGACAAAAATGATGCCCAGCAGAACCGAGGTCAGCGGCCCCATGGGCAGCGCCGCCAGCAAAACGCCTGCCGCCGCACCGAAGAGGACCCCGACCGTCTGGGTCACACAGGCCTCCAGAGATTCCTTGAAGGTGGGCTGGACCGCCGCCATGGCGCCCAGCATGGCCAGAATGAGCCGGGAGCTGGTGGCTCCATAGGGTTCTACCAGAACCATGGCGATGATGATGGCAACGGCGGTTTTCACCGTGCGCAGTCCCACGCGAATTCTGCGGCGCTTCACAGGCGGTCCCCCTTTCCCACGGACGAACGCTTCCCCAATTTTCATAGTGGCATCATACCATGGATTACCGGGACTGTCAAATGGGGAAGCGGCCGGTTTTCACAAAAGGACTTTGGCAAAAAAATTTGGCAGAAATTGGCAGAATAGACAAAATATACCTGGACAGAAACGGGGGGATATGGTATAATGAACGAGTTGCAGGAGTTCCACCCCCGGTGAACAGAAAAGGAGGTCAGACTATGGAGCCTAAGTTTTTTAAGATCCCCGTCTGCGTAGGCGATGTGACGCTGCGGGTGGCCAAGGGCCACTTTGCAACCCGCCACAGCCATATCAACTATTTTATCGATGTTACCCGCCAGCAATCCTGCCTTCAGGAGGCGGAGGCGGTGGCCCAGCAGCTGGCTCAGCGGCTGCAGGCCAACACGATGGTGGACACCATCCTCTGCATGGACGGTACCCGGGTCATCGGTACCTGTCTGGCCCGCCAGCTGACCCAGGAGGGCGGCCTCTCCGTCAACGCGGGGAAGGAGATTTACCTCCTCCGGGAGAATGTCAGCTCCAACGGCAAGTTGATTTTCCGGGATAACGCCCGCTTCATGCTGGAGGGAAAGAACGTGCTGCTCCTGCTGGCCTCCATTACTACCGGCAGTACGGTGGGGAAGGGGATGCGCTGTGTCCAGTATTACGGCGGCAGCGTTTCCGGTGTGTCCGCCGTCTACAGCCACCTCAATGAGGTGGAGGGGGTGCCGGTGGTATCCCTCTTCAACACAGCCGATTTACCGGATTACGCCAGCTACGCTCCCCAGGACTGCCCTCTGTGCAGGCAGGGCAGGGAGATGGACGCCATGATCGACAAGTACGGCTACGAGAAGCTGTGACATAGTTGACGCACTTGAGAAGAGGTAAAAAGGAGGGGAGGAAAAATGGCGCGTGGCAAGGCGGAGGATGCAGGCGGGCTGACGCCCGCCAAAGACGACAACGCCGCCCCGTACCATTTTGACCCCCGAACTTTACCGATTTTCAAGTGTGTCGACTATATATCTCAAAAAAGCGGCGCAGCCGCTTTTTTGACGTGCGGAGAGGGGAGCGGCGTATGCGCCGTTCCCCTCTCTGACGGTATTCGTGATTCCTATGGGTTCTAGGCCTGCAGGTCAACCGGTTGGAAGCCCTTCTTTGCCAGCACCCATGCCTCCCGGAAACCGCAGGAACCGGCCAGAGCCGCCGCCTGGGGGAAAGCATGGACAATGGTGTCCGCGCGGTGGCTGTCGCTGGTGATACATACCCGTCCGCCCTTTTGCCGGATGGCATCCAGAAGGAAGGGGGCGGGGTAGGGGGTGGTGCGGCAGCCCCGGGAGATGGCGCCGGTGTTGATCTCAAAGATCACATCCTTCTCCATAAGCGCTTCCAGTGCCTCCAGAGCGGCGGAGCGGTAGCGGGGATCGCTCTCGTCAAAGCGGCATCCGTTTTCGTTGAACTTGGTGATGAGGTCAAAATGGCCCACGATATCACACCCGGTTTTCCCGGCGGCTTCCGCTTCCCGGCGGTAGTAGGCCCGGGCGAAGGCCAGGCAGTCCCCGCTGAAATACTCCCGCACCGCCCGGTCAAAGGCATCCGCACTCTCATCCACCGGAAGATAGCATCCGCCGGCCCATACGCCGTGGACGGAGCCGATGAGACAGTCCCACTCTTCCGCAGGCGGCGGGGAGTCAATATCCTGCTCCAGACCCAGAAAAATCTCCAGTTTTCCGGCGTAAGCCTCCCGCAGGCGAATGATTTCGGCCCGGTAGGCGGGGACCTTTTCCGGATTCATGGACCAGCCGTCCGGGTCGGCGGCGGGGGACATGGGGCTGTGGTCCGAGAAGGCCAGGGAGGCGCATCCTGCCTGGAGAGCCCCCAGGACCATCTCCTCCGGAGTGTTTTTTCCATCGCTGAAGACGGTATGCGTATGGAGATTCTGGGGGAAGCTCATCTGATTTTCCGCCCCTCCACGTAGTACCGCTTATCCTCCGCGTGGCCCATGGAGAAGGTCTTCCGGGGCAGCACGCCGTCGGCAATGACGGTCTTGAAAAGCTGTTCCTTGCCCATGGCGGGGAGCTTGAAGCCGATGTTTCCCGGCTTCCGGCCCAGCTCGTCGGTAACGGCCTCGCCGTGGATGTAGTCCACCTCGCCGCCGTGTTCCCGGAGATAGGCGTCCAGAAAATTCTGCAGCGTACCAACCGCCAGCTGGACCCGGGGATTGGGAACGGTGAGGTACCCGGTTCCGCCGGCGTGGGTATAGGCGATGGTGTGGCCCACGCCCTGCCCTTCGTGGGCATTGGGGTAGAACTCCAGGAAAGCCT
>JAAZZJ010000003.1 GCA_014237695.1 Oscillospiraceae bacterium
CACCGCTATCGTTCCAGACATCCAGGCTCTTCTGTCCCCTTTTCCCTTTTTGACTCCCTTTAACTGCGTGTTTGGACACTCCCGGACAAGTTTTCCCCCTTGACAAAGCGGGAAAAATCGTATAAAATACCTGCAAGTGAATAGGAAAAGCGATGACGAAGACGGACGGAGCCCTCTGTCCACAGAGAGCCGGGCGGCGGTGGAAGCCCGGCGGCAGAAAGCTCCAATGTCCCATCCCTTCCGAGCTGGAGGTCCGAACCCCCGAAAAAAGCAGGGAAGTAGATGCCTCCCGTGACTGCCGCGTCAGTGCATAGGGCTTATTAGAGCCTGAAGGGGCGCCCCGCCGGGGCGCAATTTGAGTGGTACCGCGGGTACATGATTTGTTTATGAACCCGTCTCAAAGAAAGTTTTCTTTGAGACGGGTTTTTTATTTTTTCGCCGGAACTTTTCTTTCACAAATCCTATCATCACGGAGGACGCGCCTATGGATACGAACCATGTCAATACTCAATTGATGGAGGTTGCTTTCCGCATCAGAGAAATGCGGGGCATCTGCGGCTTTACCGAGGCGGAGATGGCCCGCCGGACCGACACCACCCCCGAGGAATACCGGGCCTACGAGGCAGGTGCGGTGGACCTGCCCTTTACCTTTATCCACAAGTGTTCCCTGGCCTTCGGCATCGGCATCACCGACCTGCTGGAGGGCCACAGCGCCCACCTCTCCAGCTACACCGTCACCCGCAGGGGCGAGGGCCAGCAGACCGCCAGGGAGCCGGGCATCGAGATCAGCAACCTGGCCCCCTTTTTCCGCAACAAGCTGGCGGAGCCTTACTATGTGACCTACGACTACGATGAGGCCCAGCAGCACATGCCCATCCACCTCACCACCCACTCCGGTCAGGAATTCGACATCGTCCTCTCCGGCCAGCTGAAGGTTCAGGTGGGAGAGCATACGGAGATTCTGGGCGAGGGCGACAGCATCCTCTACAACTCCTCCACGCCCCACGGGATGATTGCCGTAGGCGGCGGGAAGTGTGTGTTCTGCGCGGTGGTCATCTCCGGGGAGAAGACCGACGAGAAGGCCGTCCGCCAGTCCATCGTCCAGGCCCGGTCCAGCGAGGACTACGTCTGCAAGCGCTTCTTCGATGCCAGAGAGGACGAGCGGGGCGTCCTCCAGTCCCTGACCTTCCCCCACGCGGACCAGTTCAACTTCGCCTTCGACTGCGTGGATGCCATCGCCGCCAAGTACCCCGACAAGCTGGCCATGCTCCACCTGGACCATAACAGGGCAGAGCGGCGCTTCACCTTCGAGGACATGTCCCGGGCCTCAGGCCGGGCGGCCAACTACTTCAAGGCCCTTGGCATCCGGCGGGGGGACCGGGTAATGCTGGTGCTGAAGCGGCATTATCAGTTCTGGTTCGCCATCCTGGGCCTGCACAAACTGGGAGCTGTAGCCATCCCCGCCACCAACCAGCTCCAGGAGCATGACTTCACCTACCGCTTCAACGCGGCGGAGATCAGCGCCATCATCTGCACCGCCGACGGGGACACCGCCCGTCAGGTGGAGCTGGCGGAGAAGGACAGCCCCAGCCTTCGGCTGAAAATCATGGCCGGGGGGACCCGGGAGGGGTGGCACAGCTTTGACGAGGAATACCCCATGTACCGCAGCAAGTACGAGCGCACCCCCGACGCCCCCGGCGGGGACGATCTGATGCTCATGTTCTTCACCTCCGGCACCACGGGGTATCCCAAGATCGCCGCCCATACCTACAAGTATGCCCTGGGCCACTACGTCACCGCCAAGTACTGGCACTGCGTCCACGCCGACGGCCTCCACTTCACCATCAGCGAGACCGGCTGGGGCAAGGCCCTGTGGGGCAAGCTGTACGGCCAATGGCTGTGCGAGGGCGCGGTGTTCACCTACGACTTTGACCGGTTCGACGCGGCGGACATCCTGCCCATGTTCGCCAAATATAATATCACCACCTTCTGCGCCCCGCCCACCATGTACCGGATGCTCATCAAGCAGGACCTGAGCCATTACGACCTCTCCAGCATCAGGCACGCCTCCACCGCCGGCGAGGCCCTGAACCCGGAGGTCTTCCGCCGGTTCGAGGCCCAGACGGGACTGCAGATCTACGAGGGCTTCGGACAGACGGAGACCACCCTCACCATCGGCAACCTCATCGGCAACAAGCAGAAGATCGGCTCCATGGGCAAGCCCATCCCCACCTACGATCTGGTGCTGGTGGACGAAAACGACGAGCCGGTGGCTCCCGGCGAAAACGGAGAGATCTGCATCCGGGCGGACAAGGACCACATGCTGCCGGGACTTTTCGCCGGGTACTACCGGGACGAGGCCCAGACGGCGGATGTCTGGCACGACGGGCTCTATCACACCCGGGACGTGGCGTGGCAGGACGAGGACGGCTATCTCTGGTACGTGGGACGCCGGGACGACGTCATCAAATCCTCCGGCTACCGGATCGGGCCCTTCGAGATCGAGAGCGTCATCATGGAGCTGCCCTATGTGCTGGAGTGCGGCGTGTCCGCCGCGCCGGACGAGATCCGGGGCCAGGTGGTCAAGGCCAGCATCGTCCTGGTCAAGGGAACGGAAGGGACCGAGGAGCTGAAGAAGGAGATCCAGGACTACGTAAAGAAGCACACCGCGCCGTATAAATATCCCAGGATCGTGGTCTTCAAGGAGGAGCTTCCCAAGACCATCAGCGGGAAGATCATGCGGAACAAACTGTGATGCCCGTGGATGCCGTTCGATTTGAAAAAGCGGCGGAGCGCCACGCGGCGCAGATCGCGGCCCTGGTCCAGCATACGGTGCGGGAGATATATCCCCAATATTATTTGCCGGAAATTGTAGATGCCTTTTGCAGCCTGCATGATGAAAATGCCGTATTGCAGGATATCCGTCAGAATACCGTGTATGGTCTTTGGCTGGGAAACCACTTGATCGGCACCGGGACTGCCCGGCAGGACCATATTACAAGAGTGTATGTCCTGCCCGCGTTCCAGGGCAGGGGATACGGCAGCCTTATTATGGAGAAATTAGAGCGGGAAGCCGCCCGGCAGTACGCCGCTGTCCGGCTGGAGGCCTCCCTTCCCGCCTGCCTGCTGTATGAACACCGGGGATACCGGACAATTTGCCATGACCAATGGCCGATGGAAAACGGCGTAATCCTGGTATATGAGATTATGGAAAAGCAGCTAAATGAGGAGTCCCGATATGGACCATAAACGCATTACCCTCTTCGCCGGACACTACGGCTCCGGTAAGACCAACATCGCCGTCAACTATGCCCTCCTGCTGGCGCGGGAGGGGAAGAAGACGGCCATCGCCGACCTGGATATCGTAAACCCCTACTTCCGTACCAAGGACAGCGCCTCCGACCTGGAGGCAGCGGGGGTGGACCTGATCTCGCCCCAATTTGCCAATACCAACGTGGACCTTCCCGCCCTTCCCGCCGAGGCTTACCGGCTGGTGGAGGATAAGAGCATCTTCGCCGTTATGGACGTAGGCGGGGACGACCGGGGGGCCTACGCCCTGGGGCGGTACGCTCCTTTTATTCTGGAGGAGGAAGACTACTGCATGGCCTTCGTAGCAAATCCCTGCCGCCCGTTGACCCGCACCCCCGAGGAAGCACTGGAGGTCATGCGGGAGATCGAGACCGCCGGAGGAGTGCCCTTCACGGCCATCGTCAATAACGCCAATCTGGCCCATGAGACCACGCCGGAGACGGTGCTGGCGGCGATCCCCTATATGGAGAGATTAAGCAAACTCAGCGGCCTCCCCATCTGGCTGACCAGCGCGGAGGAGACTGTGGCGGCGGGCCTGGCGGGTAAGATTCCCCATCTGCTGCCCATGAAGCTGCAAGCCAAATACTTCGATCTGCCGGAACAGAAAGGCCCGCCCAGGGTGAGGCCGCTTTTTGGATAACGAATATTTATGAATCTTTTGTTGAAGTATTTGCAGAAATATGGTATCCTGTTGTGTAACACGAATCCGGATCTGCCCGCACTGGAGGATATCGGGTGCGGCTGGAGCGATGTGACGGAGCTGATCGACCGGCGGGAGCTGTTTTACTGTAAGGCATTCCGGAAACGGACCACATATTTATCCAAAGAGACCTACTATTTATTAAAGGAAGTCCGGCAGAAAAAGCCATTGACACCACCGGCGCAGAGGATATATGCTATATTGGAGAACGGCGCGGAAGTGGAAACCGGCTTTATAAAGGCCGTATCCGGCCTGGACAGGAAAGCTTACCGGGAAGGATTTGACTTTCTGCTGCAAAACCTGTATGTCACAGCCCTGCGGAACGGAAAGCCGCTGAATGAGAGCTGGTCCACGTTCCTCTATGCGGCGGCAGCGGAGTGGGAGAAGCGCGCTCCCGGTTCCCCGCCGGTGGAAAACGCCGCAGCGCGGCTGTGGGAGATCCTGTCCCAGACTATGACGGAGCGGCAATTCCGGTCGCTGACAGGACGGAGTTCACAGCCCCCGAAACCGCCTTTTCAACAGACAAATCTGACCCAACTGCCACCCCGGGAGTTTGCCCCGCAAAACCGGCAGGGGCCCCGATCATCACGTTGAAACAGGCGCAGAAGACCGGCAGAGCGGACGGCAGTACAGCAGACCAGACAGACTGTGCCTCAGGCGCAAAACAAATTCCCCCGTAATCAGGGGAATCCAAAACCGCAGGTTTTGGCACGCTTTTGCTTACTTTTCGCGTGGGCGAAAAGTAAGCCGCCGTCCGGGCGCGGGAGCCCGGGCCGATTCAGGAAGCAATTCCCCCTGCCGCCGGAGGCGGCAAGAAAGGAGCAAAATAAATGGCAAAAGTCACGTTTCTGACAGATTTGTGTAAGGGCTGCGGCCTTTGCGTAAACGCCTGTCCCAAGCACATTCTGGCCATTGCCAAGGACCAGATCAACAAAAAAGGCTACTCCCCGGCGGTGATGACCAAACAGGAGGACTGTATCGGCTGCGCCTTCTGCGCCACCATGTGCCCGGACTGCATCATCACCGTGGAAAAGTAGAAAGAAGGAGGAAACCATGGCAGAAAGAGTCTTAATGAAGGGCAACGAAGCCATCGCGGAGGCCGCCATCCGGGCGGGCTGCCGCCACTACTTCGGCTACCCCATCACCCCCCAGACGGAGATCGCCGCCTACATGGCGAAAAAGATGCCCAAGATCGGCGGCGTGTTCCTCCAGGCGGAGAGCGAGATCGCCTCCATCAACATGGTCTACGGCGCCGCCGCCGCCGGGATGCGGGTCATGACCTCCTCCTCCAGCCCGGGAATTTCCCTGAAGAGCGAGGGCCTGAGCTACATAGCCGGTTCCGACGTGCCCGCCTTCGTGGTGAACGTCCAGCGGGGCGGCCCCGGCCTGGGCGGCATCCAGCCCAGCCAGTCCGACTACTTCCAGGCCACCAAGGGCGGCGGTCACGGCGACTACCGCATGATCGTCCTGGCGCCCGCCTCCGTGCAGGAGATGGCCAGCCTTACTGTCAAGGGCTTCAATCTGGCGGACAAGTACCTGATGACCGCCATGATCCTGGCGGACGGCACCATCGGGCAGATGATGGAGCCCATCACCTTCGAGGACGTGGAGGTGGAGAGCTATGACAAGCCCTGGGCCCTCACCGGCACGAAGCTGCGGCGGAAGCACAACATCGTCAACTCCCTGTACCTCAAGCCCGACGAGCTGGAGCGGAAGAATTTTGAGCGCTACGAGCGGTACAGGACCGTGGAGGAGAACGAGGTCATGTACGAGGAGTACATGATGGAGGACGCAGAGGTCTGCGTGGTTGCTTTCGGCATCGCCTCCCGCGTGGCGAAAAACGCCGTGGCCCAGGCCCGGAGCGAGGGCGTCAGGGTGGGCCTCATCCGTCCCATCACCCTGTGGCCTTTCCCCTCCAAGGTCCTGCGTCAGGCGGCGGAGAAGGTAAAGAGCTTCGTCTGCGTGGAGCTGAACATGGGCCAGATGATCGAGGACGTGCGCCTGGCCATCGAATGCACCCGGCCCGTGAGCCTGTGCAACCGCACCGGCGGCATGATCCCCAGCCCGGATCAGGTGCTGGCGTCTATCCGGGAAGCCCAGAAAGGAGGGAACTGACATGGCGATCGTATTTCAGAAACCCAAGTCCCTGTCGGACGCGGTACTCCACTACTGCCCCGGCTGTCCCCACGGCATCATCCACCGGCTGGTGGCGGAGGCCATCGACAATCTGGGCATTGAGGGCGAGGCCATCGGCGTGGCTCCCGTGGGCTGCGCGGTGATGGCTTACGACTACTTCAACTGCGACATGATCGAGGCTGCCCACGGCCGGGCTCCCGCCACAGCCACCGGCATCAAGCGGTGCCGTCCGGACAACATCGTCTTTACCTATCAGGGAGACGGCGACTTGGCCTCCATCGGCATGGCGGAGACCGTCCACGCCGCCGCCCGGAATGAGAATATCACTGTCATTTTCGTCAACAACGCCATTTACGGCATGACCGGCGGACAGATGGCCCCCACCTCCCTGCCGGGCCAGGTGACCCAGACGTCTCCCTATGGCCGGGACGTGAACCACTGCGGCTGGCCCATCAAGGTCTGCGAGATGCTGGCCACCCTGGAGGGCCCGGAGTACGTGGCCCGTGTGGCGGTGAACAACGTCAAGAACGTGAAGGCCGCCGGGAAGGCCATCCGGAAGGCGTTCCAGAACCAGATCGACAGGAAGGGCTTTTCTCTCATCGAGGTGGTCTCCGCCTGTCCTACCAACTGGGGCATGACGCCCCAGAAGGCTCTGGAGTGGGTGGAGAGCGACATGCTGCCCTACTATCCCCTGGGCGTCTATAAGGATAGAAGCGCGGAAAAGGAGGCGGATGCGAAATGAAAACCACTCAGATCCTGATCGCCGGCTTCGGCGGGCAGGGCATCCTGTTCGCCGGAAAATTCCTGGCCTACAAGGGCCTGCTGGAGGATTTACAGGTGAGCTGGCTGCCCTCCTACGGCCCCGAGATGCGGGGCGGCACCGCCAACTGCAACGTCATCCTGTCCGACGATCCCGTGGGTTCCCCCATTATCACCGACCCGGACGTGCTGATCGTCATGAATCTGCCCAGCCTGCAAAAATACGTGGACTCCGTGGTCCCCGGCGGGCAGATCTACGTGGATTCCACCCTGATCTCCGAGAAGGTGGCGCGCACGGACGTAGAGGTCTACTACATCCCCGCCACCCAGATGGCCAACGACGCGGGCGTGCCCACTCTGGCGAATATGGTCATGATGGGGCACGTGCTGAAAAATAACCCCGAGCTGACCTTCGACGGCACCGAGGCCACCGTAGCCAAGCTGGTGCCTCCCAGCAAGGCCCAGCTGGTGGAGCTGAACATGAAGGCATTGCAGGCGGGACGGGACTACCAATGATCCGCCATGGCTTTGACGGCGGCGAGGAGCTGCTGAAACCGGTACATCTCGCGCAGCCGGTGGAGGGCTTCCCGAAAACCGTGCTTGTGACCTTTCAGCGGAAGGTCGTTGAGGCGCTGCAAAAGCGGCTTCCGGTGGAGGCCGTCAGCACCATAAACGCCTGTGTGGAAGTACCCATTTACCGCTTTTCCTATCAGGGGCAGACCCTTGGGCTGTACCTCACCACCATCGGCGGCCCCGCCACGGTTGGAATTTTGGAGGAGGTATGGGTCAAGGGCGCGGAGAAGGTCCTGCTCTTTGGGACCTGCGGCGGATTGGACGCGGACCTGCCTGCCGGACATTTGATCGTTCCCACCGCCGCCTACCGGGACGAGGGGACCAGCTTCCACTACCTGCCGCCCTCCGACTATGTGGAGATCCCCACGGCGGAGCGTCTCGCGGGGATCTTTGACGAGCTGGCCCTGCCCTACGTCCGCAGCAAGACCTGGACCACCGACGCCATTTATCGTGAGACGCCCGGGAAGGTCGCGGAACGCCGGGCGGAGGGCTGCGGCGCGGTAGAAATGGAGTGTGCCTCCGTCATGGCCGCCGGGCAGTTCCGGGGGAAAGAGGTCTACCAGTTTTTGTATACCGCCGACAGTCTGGCGGGAAGCCAGTGGGAGCGCGGACTTATGGGAGCGCATCCGGAGTCCGACTATGAGCGGTACCTGTCCATCGCCCTGGAGACGGCTATTCGATTGTAAGGAGAAAGATCGTCATGAAGATTTCCTGCATCCAGATGGACATGCGTCTGGGGGAGGTCAATTACAATTTTACCCACGCGGAGGAGCTGATCCGCGCCGCCGTGGCGGCGGAACACCCGGACGTGGCGGTCCTGCCGGAGACCTGGAACACTGGCTTTTTCCCCAAAGACCTGGAGCCCTGCGCCGACCGGGACGGGGAGAGGACGAAAGCTGTATTCTCCGCCCTGGCAAAGGAGCTGAACGTCAACATCGTCTGCGGCAGCGTGGCGAACAAACGGACGGAGGGGTATTTCAACACCGCCTACGTCTTCGACCGGGCCGGCGCCATCGTTGCAGAGTACGACAAGACCCACCTCTTTACGCCCTCCGGGGAGCATGAGTCCTTCCAGTGCGGATGGCATACCTGCCGGTTCGAGCTGGACGGCAGGCGCTGTGGGCTTATCATCTGCTACGATATCCGGTTCCCGGAGCTGACGCGGACCATGGCGCTGGAGGGGATGGACCTCCTCTTTGTGGTGGCCCAGTGGCCGGAGAAGCGGACCATGCACCTGGAAACCTTGGCCCGGGCGAGGGCCATCGAGAATCAGATGTTCCTCGCCCTGTGCAACAGCGTGGGGACGGCGGGAGAAACCCGCTGCGGCGGGCGCAGCGCCGTCATCGACCCCTGGGGGGAGTATCTGGCCCACGCCGGAGCGGACGAGGAGACCATCACCGCCGAAGCGGATTTCTCCGTCATCGAGGGCATCCGCTCCTCCATCAACGTGTTCCGTGACCGGAGGCCGGAACTTTACCATATACACAATTGTTTAGTAAAAGGTGGTAATTACTGTGAATAGTGAAAAAAATTTCTTCATGGGAGCCCTTTGCGCCGCTCTTGCGGGGATATGTTTATATGTTTCGTTCATGTGCTATCTTGTATGGGGGAAGAAGCAATGAAATTGGAGATTCTTCTGAATTTTTTAGAAAACGTTCGAGAATGCCCATGGAAACGAAAACTTGTTGGGACATTCGGGATAGGATTGTTTGCAACATTAGCTGCTTGTGCCTATCAATTTGGATATGCATCTGAAGAAGATGCTGTTGATGGAAATGTTGTAGAGGAAATTGATGAAACTCATACGATGATGATTGATGAAGCGAAAGAAATAGTTCAAGATATTCCAGAAGAAATATAATTTTTGAAAAGGTGGTAGCTATTATGTCCTACAATTTTCCCGTGACCCGCACCACGACCCCCAAGCCCAAGCCGGATCAAACCAACCTGGGCTTCGGCAAGTACTTCACCGACCACATGTTCATCATGGACTACGATGAGGGCCAGGGCTGGCATGACGGCAAGATCGTCCCCTATGGCCCCATCAGCCTGGACCCCGCCAGCTGCGTCCTCCACTACGCCCAGATGATGTTCGAGGGCATGAAGGCGTACCTGACCCCGGACAAGAAGATCAACCTCTTCCGCCCGGACATGAACGCCAAGCGCCTCAACCGCACCAACGAGCGCATGTGCATCCCCTATATGGATGAGGAGCTGTTTGTGGAGGCGGTGAAGTCCATTGTGCAGGTGGACGCCGACTGGATCCCCAGCCAGCCCGGCACCGCCCTTTATATCCGGCCCTACATCATCTCCGATGAGGTGAGCTTTTCCGTGGAGCCCGCCAAGCACTACCACTTTATCATCATCCTCTGCGCTGTCGGGGCCTACTACGACATCAACCGGGGCGGCCTGACCGGCAGCCACATCTATGTGGAGGACGAGTACATCCGCGCCGCCGTGGGCGGTACCGGCTTCGCCAAGGTAGGGGGCAACTACGCCGGCGGTATGCGCGCCACCAAGAAGGCTCTGGAGAACGGCTGCAAGGAGGTCCTGTGGCTGGACGCCCACGAGCATAAGTATGTGGAGGAGGTGGGCACCTCCAACGCCTTCTTTATGATCGGGGACGAGGTCATCACCGCCCCTCTGGGCGGGTCCATCCTCCCCGGCGTCACCCGTGACAGCACCATCACCCTGCTGCGCAAGTGGGGCTATAAAGTCAGCGAGCGGCGGCTGTCCATCCAGGAGATCGAGGAGGCCAGCAAGGACGGTTCCCTGCAGGAGGCATGGGCTACCGGTACGGCCTGCGTAATCTCTCCCATCGGGTATCTGCGCTATATGGACCGGGATATCGTTATCCACGGCGGCGGCGTGGGCCCTGTGAGCCAGAAGCTCTACGATCATATCTATGGTATGCAGACCGGCGTGGTGGCCGACGATATGGGCTGGATTGTCCAGCTGTAATATTTTAGGCCAGCTGCCGAAGCAGCTGGCCTTTTCGTTTTGCGGTCCCTGCCGTGAGGCGGGATGTACCTGCCGGGCCCTCTCCGTCACGGCTTCGCCGTGCCACCTCTCCCAAAGGGATAGGCAAGAGGAGCGTGCGGCATTAGGGATATCTTCTTGGCTCCCCCTCTGGGGGAGCTGTCAGACGAAGAGAGGGCCTTTGGCTGCCCCACATGGGAACATAGCCCCGAGTAGTCAATGAAAAGCGGCTACTCCCGGCGGCTGTTTTCCTCCGCGATCTCCAGAAGCCCGGTCAGCTTCTCCCAGTCCTCCGGGGCGATACCTGCTGAGAGCCGCTGCTGGAACTCCTCGTGGGTCTGGTTGATGATCTTCACCATCTCTTCCCCCTGGGGGGTCAGGAACAGTTGGTATTGCCGCCGGTTCTCCGGGTTGGTCTGTCTCCGGATGTGGCCCGCGTCCTCCAGACGCCGGGCGTCACGGGCCGTACTGGCCTTGTCCAGGGCGTAGAAGGTGCAGATCTCCTCCTGGCTGGCTCCGGGCCGCCGGGCGGTGTAGATCAGGATCAGGTGCATGAATCCCACGTAACCGTGGGGCGTCAGCACCCGGCGCAGGGCGACCATCCTGCGGCGGTTGATCCGCAGGATGCTGGTGAGGACGGGGCTGTTCATGGCGCGGCCTCCTCCCCCTGGGGCCGGAGGGCCGCCTCCTGGGCCGCCTGCCGGATCATCGCCTTCATCCGGCGGGCCAGCGGCACGGCCAGGGAGATCGACAGCACGTCCGCTACCGCCTGAACGGCGGCCACGCCGTTAGCACCCCCAAGCATGGTCATGGGATACACGATAGGCAAAAAGCAGCTCCCCTGCCGGGAGGTGGACAGCAGCACCGCCCCCAGGGCCTTGCCCAGTCCGGCGCAGAGCATATTGACCACCGCCACCCAGCTGTGGGCGGGCAGGGCCAGACATTGCAGCCGGATGGCCAGCGCTCCCACGGCCTGCATCTCCGGGTCCGTCTTGGCAAAAAGGGTGATGAGCGGCTCGGCAAAGACCGCCAGCAGTACGCCCATGACCGCCGCGCCGACGACCGCCGTCCGGGCGGCAAAGCGGTAGCTCTCCTCCACCCGGTCGTAACGTTTCGCCCCCCAGTTGAAGCCCGCCACCGGCTGAAACCCGGTGCCAAATCCAAGGATGACCCCGAAGGGGAACATCATGACCTTGGTGGACACGCCGATGCCCGCCAGCACGGAGTCCGAGATGCCTCCGGCGATGCGGTTGAGGACAATGGCGGAGATCACCGCCAGACCGTTGCGGAACAGAGAGGAGGACCCAACGGACACAATCTGCCCCACAATGGCTCCGTCCGGCTGGAACAGCCGGGGGGACAGGCGGAGGAGGCTCCGGCGGGTCAGATAGGGGAAAATCAGGATAACGAAGCTGACCAGCTTGGAGATAGCGGTGGCGATGGACGCGCCCGCCACGCCCATGTCCAGCCAGAAGATGAAGAGGGGGTCCAGGAAGCAGTTAAGGATACCGCCGAAGCCCATGCCGATCATGCTCAGCATGGCGCTGCCCTCCGCCCGCAGGCACTGGTTCATAACGAAGTTGGCAGCCATGAAGGGGGCCGCCAGCAGCACGTAGGAGGCATACTCCGCGGCATACTGCTCGCAGGTGTCCGTCGCTCCCAGCAGGCGCACCATGGGGCGCATGAAGGTCAGCCCCAGCACCATCACCACCGCGCCGAAGGCCATGGCGGAGAAAAAGGCGACGGAGAAGACCCGGCTGGCCCGCTCCTCCTTCCGGGCGCCCAGCAGCCGGGAAATATAGCTTGCCGCGCCCACGGCCAGCATGGACCCCGCCATCATGATGATCTGGTCCAGGGAGGCGTTGACACTGACCGCCGCCGTGGCGTTGGTGCCCAGCGAGCTGACAAAAAAGGTGTCCGCCAGATTGTAAATTGAGGTAATGAGAAAGGACACGATGGATGGGGCTGCCATCCCGATGATAATCTTTGGCAGAGGCTCTGTCAGCATCATGGTTTTCCGGTAGTCCTGACGTCTTTGTTCTGCTTCCGTCATAAAAATCTATCCCCCCGTAAAAGTCTCATATGAAACTGTTTTATATGAGACATATTGTAGCAGACGAGAGAAAAAAGTCAAGACAGGCGGAGATGTTTTTGCCGGAGGTCCGGGAGAATCTGCGGCCCTGCGTGCCGTCTGCTGCAAGGGGGCTTATCGTCCGCCCAGGGCGGCATCCACATTTTCCCCTATTCTTTCCAGGAGCCGGAATAATTCTTCCCGCTCCCCCTCCGCGAGCCCCGCTAAAAGCAGCTCCCCATACTGCCGCTGGACAGCCTGCCCCGCCGCCACCACCGGCCCCGCCGCCTCCGTCAGGCGGAGATGAATGGTCTTCCGGTTGCCTGCCCGCTTCTCGCGCTCCAGCAGGCCGCGGCCCGCCAGTGCCTCTACGCCGGCTGATACATGGGACTTGGCCAGATGCCGGACCTCTGCGATATCCCGGGCGGTATCATATTCCGGATTGTTTGCCAGAAACAGCAGAATATCTGCCTCCAGCTGGGTCAGTCCCCAGCTTTCCAGCATGGAGGTGAACAGACCGCAGTACAGCTTGCGCAGCCCCTGAGAACGGATAAAAAATACGGGCAGCATGGCATTTTTCCTTCTTTCCGCATAATTTTGACCGTAATATAGCACACGAAAGGAGCACTGTCAAGATTTCTTAATTTTCCTTTAAGACCCATCGGTTCCCCTTGCAATGGCACTGGACCGGTGCTACAATATGTCGGGCTTTGAGCCCGGATAATTTTGTTCTAGGAGGCAATGATTATGAAAAAAATGACGCGTATCGCGGCCCTGCTGGCCGCAGCTGTCCTGACGCTGTGCCTGACTGCCTGCGGCGGCGGTCAGGCGGGCGGAGGGGATCCCCTGGCGGCTGCCCGGAAGAACATAGACGCCGCTTCCAGTATGGATGCGGTCATGACCATGAATATGGAGATGGAGGCAGGCGGCGAGACCGTGAAGACCGTCACTTCCATGGATATGTCCATGTT
Organism: Oscillospiraceae bacterium; assembly: GCA_014237695.1. GTDB lineage: Bacteria > Bacillota > Clostridia > Oscillospirales > Oscillospiraceae > Pelethomonas. The sequence continues at coordinate 13,499 of JAAZZJ010000003.1, forward strand.
CAACAAGCCTATGCGCATGAAGGTGGAGGCTACTACAGAGGCGGCCGATCAGGAGGCTGTGATCTCCATCTATGCCGAGGAGTCCGGAGACGGCAGCTATACGCTGTACATGAACGACGGTACAAGCTGGCACTCCACTGCCGCCACGGCTGAGGATCTGGAGCAGTACGAGGTCGGTCAGATCATGTCCGCGTACATAGACTTTGCCAGCAGCCTCAAGCAGGAGGGTACCGAGACCATGGACGGCGTCAGCGTCTACAAATACACCGGCGTCATCACTGGCCAGAACATGCAGGACGTCATCCTGGAGTCCGGCGCGCTGAACTCTCTGAGCAGTCTGGGCATCAGTGAGGACCAGATGAAGGAAATGCTGTCCGGGCTGGGCGATATCCCCGTGACGCTGTGGATCACCGAGACGGACCTGTACCCCGTGCGCTACGATATGGACATGACCGGCGTCATGGACGGACTGATGAAGGCCGTGCTGGAGAGCCTGGGCGATCAGGCTCAGGGCCTGACCATGAGCGTCCCTGAGATGACCATTACCATTACCTGCTCAAATATTAACAGCGCAACCGACTTCACCATTCCCGACGAGGCGAAAAACTGAGCAGACCGCCCTCCGCATAGCGGAGGGCGGTTTTGCTTTCCGGAGGGGGAGCGGCTGCCTGTGCCGGCAAACATCTGCTGTTCCGCAAAATTCGTATAGAGAACACGTGGAAATTTTTCCTTATACATGTTATAATAGGACCGGGCCGGCAGGCTTTGAGAGAAATCATGATCCGGAGCGGCGAACCAGGCTGGGAGAAAAAAACAGGCTCCGAGAAGAAGGAAGAGGTGTCCTATGAGCGGAATATTGTATCTGATTGCAACCCCCATCGGCAACCTGGGGGACCTGAGCCCCCGGGCTGCCGCCGTGCTGGAGAGTGCGGATTTCATCGCCGCCGAAGACACCCGGGTGACCATGAAGCTCCTCAGCCACCTGGGGCTGAAAAAGCCCATGGTCAGCTATCACGAACACAACAAGGCCGCCGCCGGTCCGGCCATTCTCTCCCGCCTGCTGGCGGGGGAGAGCTGCGCCTTGGCTACTGATGCCGGAACCCCTGCCATCAGCGACCCCGGGGAGGACCTGGTAGCGCTGTGTGCCGAGAACGGGGTAGCGGTCCAGGCCGTGCCGGGCTGCTGCGCGCTGATTTCCGCCCTGACGGTCAGCGGGCTGCCTGCGGGGCGGTTTGTCTTTGAGGGATTTCTGCCGGTGAATAAGGCCCAGCGCCGGGAGAGGCTCCAGGGACTGCTGGGGGAGGAGCGGACGCTCATCTTCTACGAGGCTCCCCACCGCCTGCGTGCCACGCTGGACGATCTGCTCTCCGCTTTCGGGGACCGGAGAGCCGCTCTGTGCCGGGAGCTGACCAAGCTCCATGAGGACATCATGCGCACCACCCTGGCGCAGGCGGCGGAGTGGTACAAGGAGAAGGAACCCAGAGGGGAATACGTCCTGGTGCTGGCCGGGGCGGAGCGGCGGGAGGAGAGCGCCGTCACCCTGGCGCAGGGTGTGGCCCTGGTGCTGGAGCGGCGGGCCAGAGGCGAACGGATGAAGGACGCCGTGCGCCAGGTGGCCGCCGACACCGGCCTGAGCAGAAATGAGCTGTATGATGCCGCTCTGGAGGCATCCAGAGAAGCGTAACGGAAAGCCTGCTGGTGAAGCGTCCCGCTGCTGTATGGCGGCGGTACGCATATGCGCTTTTCAAAACCGCGTTGATGGGCCCCTGCTGATATTTTCCTGCAAAAATCCCCTGGTGCAGCAATTTCCTGCACCAGGGGAAGCGCTTATCCGCTGTCTCTTTGCGGGAGAGGCGCGAGGCGCGGAGCCGATTTGCGCGTGTCACTCCTCCGACTCCTCCTCGCGGGGCTCCTCTTTGGGCCGCTCCAGCATCTCGAAGACGGGCTTCAGCGTATAGGCATCGGCTTGGGCAATGAAGCCCAGGCCGATAAACAGCCAGAAGGGCAGGGTATACACCAGTGTGTTGGGCAAGAAGATGGCCAAAAGCAGGGGCAGCAGGTGCAGGAAGACCATGGCGATGGTCTTGGGCAGATACCGGATGGACAGGATCAGCGCATTCTGAAAGTGCTGGAACAGCTTGTTTTCATACCGCCCGATGAGGGGCAGCAGATAAGACAGCACCGCCGCCGTCAGAAAGCCCAGCAGGTAGATCAGACAGACCAGCAGCGTGTAGGCGTTTCCCGTGTAGTACAGCCGCAGCAGAATGAAGTCGCATACCAGCGCCGCGATTGCCAGCAGCCCCAGCAGTCCCACAGCCATCCCCTGCCGGAGGTTGCTGCGGAAAGCCCGGAAATAGGTCCGAAGAATGCCGCCGCACCGGTCCAGAGTCAGATCATATACCGTCTTGTTCAGGGCTACCAGCGCCGGCCCCATGGTCACCACCGGCAGACAGCATATTATACATACCATATTCAGCACTGCCAGATCCGCCACCCGGGCGAGGACCTGAAAGACCGGGTTGTCCAGATTAAACAAATTTTTCATGCGGTCCATCCTCTTTCCGGAGCCGCGCCTTGCCGGCGGCGTCCGCCCTCTTCAGGATTTTTAGATAAAGTATAGCACACAATGGGCAAAATGGGAAGAGAAAAGCGGAAATTTGCGGAATCCATCGGTTGAATACTGAGATGTGCCGTTTCTGCGGCTTGACTTTTCGGCGGCGGCATGGTAGCGTGCGCTCATGCTTTTACACAGAAGAACCGCTTCCGCCTTCTCAGGGGCGGAGAGAGGATATATGATGATGGAGGAAAATTTTATGGCGATGCTACAGTTTCCCCAGCCCAAGCTGGTGGAGAAGACCGGCGAGGGCACATGGCGTCTTACCGGACGGGTGATCCTGCCGGAGGACGGCAGCCTGGATCGGGCCGCAGCCCTGTTGGGAGAGGACTACCCCGCCCTGGCGGCGGCAGAGAAGGTCCGCGGCGGCGCGGTCCGGCCCGGTGACCTGGTGGTCCGGCTGGGACAGCCGGAGGTGCTGGCGGGCAAGACCACCTTTGACGAGGGCTTCACCGTGGAGGTGGGCGCCTCTGCGGAGCTGACGGCGCAGTCCCGCCGGGCGGCCGTCTACGGCCTGCGGACCGTTTTCGAGGCGGGGGAGCTGGCCTTCGGCCGTCTCGCCGACTGGCCCTGCACAAATGAGCGGGGCCTCCACCTGGACGCGGGGCGGAAATACTATACGAAGGACTGGATCATGGAGCGGGTCAAGGACCTGTCCCGGAACCGGATGAACGTGCTGTGGCTCCACTTCTCTGAAAACGAGGGCTTCCGCATCGACAGCGAGCGGCACCCGGAGGTGCCTTCCCGGTTCCACCTGACTAAGGACGAGGTCCGGGAGATCATCGCCCTGTGCGGCGAGCTGTTCGTGGACATCAACCCCGCCCTGGACTGCCCGGGGCACCTGGGCGCCGCCCTGCTGGAGCATCCCCGGTGGAGGCTGAACAGGGAGATGGCGGAGCCCCTGTACTCCGCTCTGGACATCACCAACCCCGATGCCCGGGCCTTCCTGCTGGAGCTGGTGGACGAGTACGCGGAGCTGTTTGCCGGGTCCAAGGTATTCCATATCGGCGGCGACGAATTCATTGATTTCAACCACTTTGAGCGCTTCCCGGAGATGGATGCCTGCGCCAGGGAGCGCCTGGGCCCCGACTGCGGCGGCGTGGATCTCTACGTGGATTTCCTCAATCAGGTCATTGCCCACGTCCGGGCCAAGGGCTTCCAGGTCCGGGTTTGGAATGACGGCCTGTTCCGCCCCGACCAGGCGGAACACGTGGAGCTGGACCGGAACGTGCAGATCGCTTTCTGGAGCAACTGGGACAAGGGCATGGCTCCCCTGAAGGCCTTCCTGGACCGGGGATATCAGGTGGTGAACTACCACAGCGAATACCTCTATTTCATTCTGCTCATCCGGAAGGACTACTCCGATCCCGATCCGGACAAGATCCTGACCCAGTGGCATCCCGGCATGTTCCCCACCCATCCTGTCAGCGGCCCCCAGACGCTGGACCCCAAATCGGAGCAGATGCTGGGCTGCTGCTACTCCATCTGGAGCGACTGGCCGGACCTGGAGGACGAGGAGGAAGTGGACCGGCGCAGCCGGGATTCCATCCGCGCTTTTGGCATCCGCTGCTGGCAGTAATTGCCGGATTGACACAAGGTTTTACCGGTTTTTCCGCAAAAAAGGGAGAGGGGACGGATCAGACAGTCCGCCCTCTCTCTTTTTTGACGAATCAAAATGTGCAAATCGCCAGTTTTTTGTGCATGCAGACGGATACGCTCCTTCCTATACTACAAAACGGCCTTTGGATACTTTTCCGGATTCTGGAATACCGATATAATAGCTACCGTTGACCCGGTGGATTTTGTAAAAAATGCCGAAAAAATCCGCCAGAGCGAGAGAGGAAGGAATGGTGACCCATATGCAAGACAACAAAGCCCCGGCGAAGACCCAGGCCAAGCCGCCGGCAGAGAAGAAGAGCAAATGGACCAAGGACGACACCGAGCTGTCCATCCTGGCGCTGCCAACCACCATTTGGTACATACTCTTCTGCTATCTGCCTATGTTTGGCATTATCCTCGCGTTCAAGGATTATAAGATTACCCCTGGCGCGAGCTTCCTGACCAGCCTGCTCAAGAGCGACTGGGTAGGATTTGACAACTTCAAGTATTTCTTTACCCTGCAAGACTTTCCCCAGATCCTGCGCAACACCCTGCTGTACAACATTGTCTTTATCGTCCTGGATATTGTCCTGCCTGTGGGGCTGGCCATCCTCATCAGCAATATCTACAGCAAGCGCAAGTCCAAGTCCTACCAGACCCTGATGTTCATGCCCCACTTTATGAGCTGGGTCGTCATCAGCTACTTCGTCTATGCTTTCCTGGTCACCGACAAGGGCCTGCTCAACGCCATTATCCGGGCTTTCGGCGGCGAGAATATTCAGTGGTATTCCTTCCCCGCCGCGTGGCCGTTCATCATCATTATCATGCACGTGTGGAAGACCATCGGCTACAAGATGGTGGTCTACCTGGCCAGTATTACCGGTATTGACAGCAGCCTCTACGAGGCGGCGGTGCTGGATGGTGCCACCAAGTACCAGCAGGCCAAGTACATTACCATCCCCTCGCTGCGTCCCATCATCATCATGATGTTCATTCTGGCCATCGGCGGCATCTTCTCCTCTGACTTCGGCCTGTTCTATCAGGTGTCCCGGGGAGCCCAGCAGCCTTTGACGCCTGTGGTTGCCACTCTGGACGTGAAGGTCTACCAGATGCTGACTTCCGGCACCGTCAGTCTGGGCAAGACCACGGCGGCTTCCCTGTTCCAGGCGGTCGTGGGCTGTATCACCATCCTGACGGCCAACGCCGTTGTGCGTAAGGTGGACCGCTCCAGCGCACTGATTTAAGGAGGCGGAAATCATGAGTAAAAAGAATGCAGCGGTCAGCGGCGATACCCTCAGCCGCCTGAACCGGATCAATCCCGCAACGAACTTCCTGTTCAACCTGATGTTCCTGATCCTGGCACTGGCCTGCTTCCTGCCCATTATTTTCATTTTCATCATCTCCATTACGGACAACAACATCATCCGTTCGGAGGGCTATCAGATCCTCGTCACTGCCAAGACCTTCTCCGGCAGCGCCTACGAGTACCTGTGGGGCCAGCGGCAGACCATCCTCAACGCCCTGTGGGTGTCCGTGTACGTCACGGTGCTGGGCACCATCCTGGGCGTGATGCTCACCAGCCTTATGGGCTACGTCCTGAGCCGGACGGAGCATAAGCTGAACAACTTCCTGACCATCCTGGTATTCATCCCCATGGTCTTCGGCGGCGGCATGACCGCTTCCTACGTCATCAACTCCCAGGTGCTGCACCTGTCGGATACCATGTGGATTCTGATCCTGCCTCTGGCGGTCAGCAGCTTCAACGTGACCATCGCCCGGACCTTCTTCCGCACCACGATCCCGGACGGCATCATTGAGTCGGCCAAGATCGACGGAGCCAGCCAGTGGACGGTGTTTTTCCGGATCATCCTGCCCATTTCCAAGCCCGTGCTGGCCACCATCGGCCTGTTCCTGGCCTTCGGCTACTGGAACGACTGGTTCCAGGCCAAGCTGTACATCCGCAATGACAAGCTCTATTCTCTTCAGGCCATGCTGGATCGGATGCAGCAGAATCTGGACTACCTGACCAAGAACCCCACGGCCATGCTGGCTACCGCCTCCGACCTGAAGAAGAACATGCCGCAGGAGTCTGTCCGTATGGCAATCGCTTTCGTGGTCGCCGTACCCATCGCCTGTGTGTATCCCTTTTTCCAGAAGTATTTCATCTCCGGCCTGACCGTGGGCGCGGTGAAGGGATAAAGAGCTTCAGGATGTGCCGGCATCCCTTGTGAGAACGCCGGCCTGAGCGCGGACCGCAAGGTGTATTTTCGGCGTACGCGCTGCCGGAAACGCGATTGAAATTTGTGTCGGCATTTAGGCGCAGAAACCAGTATTGAACGGCTCCATACCGTTTGATAAATATGTCACTTACAACACAACAAGGAGGAAACATTGAAAATGAAGAAATTTCTTGCTCTGCTCCTCGCCTGCGTCATGACCCTGGCCCTGCTGGCCGGTTGCGGCGGCAGCGGCAACGACGCCAACAAGGGCGGCGGTGATGATGGCGAGATCCCCACGATCACCTGGTATCAGGTGGGCGGCGGCGAGCCTGCCAACCTGGCGTCCTGGACCGAGAAGGTCAACGCTTATCTGGAAGAGAAGATCGGCGTACACCTCAACGTCCAGTGCATCTCCTGGGGCGGCTGGGGCGACCAGCGTTCCGTGATCCTGTCCACCAACGAGCCCTATGACATCCTGTTCACCGATTCCGGCTCCTACACCAGCGACGTGGCCATGGGCGCGTTTGCCGATCTGACCGAACTCATCAAGGAGACCCCCGGCATCACCGACCTGATTCCCGAGAGCTACATTGATGCCTGCAAGATCGGCGGCAAGCTCTACGGCATCCCCGCCTACAAGGACAACGCCGCGGCCCAGTTCTTTGTCTGGACCAAGGAGTATGTTGACGCCTACTATCCCGATTACGCCAACATTCACTCCCTGGCAGAGGCCACTCCCGCTGTCAAGGCCATCAAGGAAGGCACCGGCGAGCCCCCCATGCTGCTGAACAAGGACGGCCTCTCCTGCGTGGTGGGCAACCGTTATGACCAGCTGGGCATGGCCGGCATGGGCGCCATCGGCGTGAGCTACTACGATGATTCCGGCAAGGTGGTCTGCACCTTCGAGCAGCAGGACGTTCTGGATCAGCTGGAGGTCCTGCATGAGTGGATGACGGAAGGTTACACCAACTCCGACGCCGCCACCGCCAGCGAAGCCTCCGGCATGTGCGGTCTGGGCGTAGCCCAGGGCTGGCCCTCCGCCGCTAAGGGCTGGGGCGATGGCCGCGGCGCCGAGGTCGTGGTTTCCGCTTTCGGCGATCCCGTTGTCTCCACCGACACCATCCAGGGCTCCCTGGCCTGCATCAGCGCTTCCTCCGCTCACCAGCTGGAAGCCCTGAAGGTTCTGGAGCTGGTCAGCACCGACAGCAAGTTCCGTGACATGCTGGCCTACGGCGAAGAGGGCGTGAACTTCGAGTACGTCGAGGGCAGCACCGGCGAGCAGCGCGTCCACAAGATCAACACCGACTGGACCATGGCCGCCTACACTCAGGGCACCTTCATGACCATGACCCCCACCGACGACGTAGCCGAGAACCCCTATACCACCGAGGTTGCTTCCCAGAACGAGAGCGCCCGTTCCTCCGTGGCTCTGGGCTTCGTGTTCGACAAGACCAACGTTGTTGACCAGATCGCCGCCTGCCAGGCCATCTTTGAGGAGTACAAGGGCCTGATCCAGACCGGTACCGGCGATCCCAAGCCCACCGTGGATGAGATGATGGCCAAGATGCGCGCTTCCGGCTTCGAAGACATCGTGACCGAGGCCCAGACGCAGCTGGATGCTTTCCTGGGCAAGTAATCCGCCGCGCTTCCTGAAGCCTGAGATCTGATTGAACAAAAGGGGCTGTTGCAGCCGTTTGGGTTTGCAGCAGCCCCTTTTCTTACAGGAGGAGCTATACATACTTTTTTCCTGAAGGCGCAGACTATACCGTTAACCGGTCTTCGGCACTGCGCCCGCCGGAGAAAAAAACTTTCCTGCGGCGTTAATTTTTTCCGGAGCCTGCCGATAATGACCTGTAGCCGGACAAAGCGCCGGCGGGAAAGGGCCGCAGGCGGGCGGAGTCCTTCAAGAAAAAAGTATGCGTATCTCAAAATCTTTCTACGATAAGGAGTCGCGCTTATGAGCAAGATTATTGGAAACGAGCTGAAAAACCTCCCCTGGGAGCCGAAGCCGGCGGACTGCCATATGCCCGTATGGCGCTATACCGGCAACCCCATCATCGGACGCCACGCCATCAAGCGGTCCAACAGCGTGTTCAACAGCGCGGTTGTGCCTTTCGGCGACGGCTTCGCCGGTGTGTTCCGCTGTGACAGCCGGTCCGTGAGTATGGATATCTTCCCCGGCTTCAGCAAGGACGGCATCCATTGGGAGATTCAGGATGAGCCGGTCCATTTTGAGGGTGATCCGGATGTAACGGTCCGGGAGTACCGGTACGACCCCCGGGTGTGCCTTATAGACGGGAAGTATTACGTAACCTGGTGCAACGGGTATCACGGCCCCACCATCGGCGTGGGCTGGACGGAGGATTTCAAGACCTTCCACCAGCTTGAAAACGCCTTCCTGCCCTATAACCGCAACGGCGTGCTGTTCCCCCGGAAAATCAACGGGCTGTATATGATGCTCTCCCGGCCCAGTGACACCGGCCACACGCCTTTCGGAGACGTGTTCATCAGCCAGAGCCCGGATATGAAATTCTGGGGCTGCCACCGCCATGTAATGAGTACCGTGAAGGGAGACGAGTCCGCCTGGCAGTCCACCAAAATCGGCGCCGGTCCCATTCCCATTGAGACCGACGAGGGCTGGCTGCTGATCTATCACGGGGTACTCACCACCTGCAACGGGTATGTCTACCGCATGGGCTGCGCTCTGCTGGACAAGGACCAGCCCTGGAAGGTGCTGTACCGGACAAAGGACTATATCATGGCGCCCTGGGAGCTTTATGAGTGCGTGGGCGACGTGCCCAACGTGGTCTTCCCCTGCGCCACCCTCACCGATGCCGCCACTGGGCGGATCGCCATCTACTACGGCTGCGCCGACACCGTCACCGGCATCGCCTTCACCACGGTAGACGAGCTGATGAGCTATATGAAGGAGAACAGCCTGTAAGGACTGTGACCCCGCGCCCCGTGAGGAATGCCATATTCCCGTTGGAAGCGGGCGGATAGCATCCGCCCCTACAATACAATTTTTCCTTATTTAGGAGCAACGAAATTATGTATTTCATTGACAAACGGATCCAAGTCATCTGCGACAACCTCAACAAACTCCGCATTCGCAATGTCCGGCCCATCACGGACTGGCAGTACAAGAAGGGCTTTTTCCTCTACCCCTCCCAGGCGGAGGTGGAGGGAGACTCCTGGGAGGCCTTCGACGGGAAGACGATGCACTGGTACGGTCCCGATGAGCATTACTGGTTCCGGGGCAGCCTGACCATTCCCGAGGACCTGGCGGGCAAGTCCGTCTGGCTGAAGGTCCGCACTCAGATTGAGGAGTGGGACGACGGCAAGAATCCCCAGTTCCTCCTCTTCATCAACGGCCGGGAGACGCAGGGGCTGGACATGAACCACCGGGAGGTGCAGCTCTTCCCCAAGGCGCCTGCCGGGGAAAAGCTTCAGCTGGACATCCAGGCGTACACCGGCACTCTCCACACGGAGTTTCAGTTCCTGGTGGAACTCTATGAGCAGGACGAGGAGATCAACCGGCTGTACTGGGATATCCAGGTCCCCCTCCGGGCATTCTCCCGGATGAAGGAGGACGGCCAGGAGCGGCTGGCCATTCAGACGGCCCTCAATGAGACCATCAATCTCCTGGATCTGCGGGAGCCCTATTCCGAGGGCTTCTACAGCTCCCTCCGGGCGGCCCAGGCCTATGTTACGGAGAATCTCTACGAGAAGCTGGGCGGCTGGGACGATATTGTCGCCACCTGCATCGGCCATACCCACATCGATGTTGCCTGGTGGTGGACCGTGGCCCAGACCCGTGAGAAGGTGGCCCGGAGCTTTGCCACCGTACTCAAGCTCATGGAGGAGTTCCCCAGCTACCGGTTTATGTCCAGCCAGCCGGTGCTGTACTACTTCCTGAAGGAGCGCTATCCCGCCCTCTATGAGCGGATCAAGGAGCGGGTCAAGGAGGGACGCTGGGAGCCCGAGGGCGGCATGTGGCTGGAAGCCGACTGCAACCTGACCTCCGGCGAGTCCCTGGTGCGCCAGTTCGTCCACGGCAAGCGGTTTTTCAAGGACGAGTTCGGCGTGGACAACCGCATCCTGTGGCTGCCGGACGTGTTCGGCTACTCCGGCGCCCTGCCCCAGATCATGAAGAAGAGCGGCATCGACTACTTTATGACCACCAAGCTGGCCTGGAACCAGATCGACAAGGTCCCCAACGACACCGTGATGTGGCGGGGTATCGACGGCTCCGAGGTCCTGACCCACCTGATTACCACTCTGGGAGTGGACCAGCCGGTGAGCAACTTCTTCACCACCTACAACGGTATGCTCCACCCCGACGCCATCATGGGCGGCTGGGAGCGCTACCAGAATAAAGAGATCAACAACGACATCCTCATCTCCTACGGCTACGGCGACGGCGGCGGCGGCCCCACCCGTGAGATGCTGGAGACCTCCGTCCGTATGGAGCGGGGAGTCCGGGGCATCCCCAAGGTGCGCCAGGCCTTTGCCCGCACCTATTTCGAGGAGCTGGAGCAGCGTGTCAAGGACAACCGCCGTCTGGAGACCTGGGAGGGCGAGTTCTACTTTGAGTATCACCGGGGCACCTACACCTCCATGGCCCGCAACAAGCGGGGCAACCGGAAGAGCGAGCTGCTGCTGATGGATCTGGAGCTGGCCTCCGTGCTGGCGGCGGCGAAGCTGGCCTACCCCGCCGGGGAGCTGGACCGGATGTGGAAGACCGTGCTGCTCAACCAGTTCCACGACATCCTCCCCGGTTCCTCCATCCACGAGGTGTACGAGGTTACCAAGCGGGAGTACGAGGAGCTGGCTCAGACCGCCGGCGACCTGCTCAGCCAGCGTCTGACCGCTCTGGCGGGCCAGGGGGACGGTGTGACCGTCTTCAATACCACCGGCTACACCCGCTCTGACGTGGTGGAGCTGGGCAAGACCGAT
>JAAZZJ010000401.1 GCA_014237695.1 Oscillospiraceae bacterium
GGTTTGAGGGAAAAAATCTTCCTGACCTTCCGGAGAAGGAGATGCGCCGGATTCGCGGCGGCAAAATCGGCATGATCTTTCAGGACGCGGGCGCTTCCCTCTGTCCGATCCGGACCATCGGCGAACAGATTTTTGAGAGCATGACCGCCCACCGGCAGATTACCAAAACAGAGGCCAAGGATGCTGCTCTGTCGCTGTTTGCCAAGCTGCGGTTCAAGGACGGAGAACGCATTTGGAACAGCTACCCCTTTGAGCTGTCCGGCGGAATGAACCAGCGGGCGGGAATTGCTATTTCCGTGTTGATGAACCCTTCCGTCCTGTTCGCCGATGAACCCACCAGCGCATTGGATGTGGCCGTCCAACGGCAGGTGGTGGACGAGCTGCTGGAACTCCGGGAACTGTTTGGTACGGCGATCATCCTGGTAACCCACGACATTGGCGTGGTATCCGCTATGGCGGACAGCGTTCTGGTTTTGCAGCAGGGTAACAAGATGGAATACGGCAGGGCGCGGGATGTTCTGGACCACCCCCAGAACCGCTATACCCGGAAGCTGCTTTTTGCTGTACCAAAACTGCGGAGGGCTTGATATGGAAGCGATTTTAGAGGTACGGGATATCACCAAAGTTTTCTCCCAACCCGGCCGGCCGGCGTTCACCGCAGTCGATCACGTCAGTTTCCGGCTCATGCCGGGCGAGATCCTTGGAATCGTGGGGGAATCCGGTTCCGGCAAATCCACGATTGCCCAATTGATTACACGCCTGTTGGATGTAACAGAGGGTGAGATCATCATTGACGGAGAGGATGTGACACATGCCAGGGGCAAGACGCTTCGGAAGGTCTACGATAAGCTCCAGATGGTCTTTCAAACGCCCACGGGCTCCTTTGATCCACGGCGAACCCTTGGAGATGGTATTGGTGAGAGCCTGCGCAACAGGGGGATGTCTAAAGCGGATATCCGAAGCCGGGTGGCGGAGATGCTGCAACAGTGCGGACTATCCCCCGAGTTTTCGGATCGTTATCCCCACGAAGTCAGCGGCGGGCAATGCCAGCGCGCCGCCATTGCCAGAGCCCTGATCGGCGGTCCCAAGGTACTGATCCTTGATGAAGCTACCAGTGCGCTGGATGTGACGGTGCAGCAGCAGATTATGGAGCTTTTGACAGGACTGCAAAAAAATAGGGGGCTATCGTATCTTTTTATCTGCCATAATTTGGCTTTGGTGCAGATGCTCTGCGACCGGGTACTTATACTCTACGACGGAAAAATCGTCAAGCAGGGGACTCCAGATGAGGTCATCATGACCCCTCAGTCCGAGTATACCCGCCGTTTGGTGGAGGCTGTTTTCGAGTAGATAGACTGTGATATAGCCAAAAGGCTGTACTAAAAACGCAAGGCATGAACGAATCAAAAGCCGGGACTGCTCTTTTAAAAGAGCAGTCCCGGCTTTTCCGTGCACAAAAAAGCCCGATGCATCGCTGCGCTACGCCAAAATGTTTGTTTGCAAAACACGGATACTCGTGCCGACACGGGAACCCCTTTTTCCGGCCATCAAGCAGGTTTCCTGACTGGCTTCATCGCTTCCTCCCATACCTTCTCACGGCGTTTGCCGCAATGGCGCTGCTGGGGGCCGCTCAGCATTCGTTGAACCGCACCAGTTCCTCCGGCTCCACACCGGTGAGCAAGACTTCCACGCCGTCCGAAGATGGACATATCTCCGATATGCGGGCGTTGAGCAGAGTCTCATGATCCTGTTGGCCGGCCTCGGTCAGCAGCCGCAGATTTTCCGCCAGCACAGAGCATTCAGCCGTCTCATGGCACAGGAAAGCTGCACCACCGCCTTTCAGAAGGGGGAGAATGTCCTTGAGCCGTATGTCCTGTACTGCCCCGGAATGGGCCTGGAACCGCCTGCAAAATTCAGGGCGATATTCCATTGTGATGCCGCCGTCGCTCATATCCACCGATGCGGTTTCAGGCCGGCGCTCCAACGCGGCCTGGAGCATATTGTCCAGGCCGCTGTCCTCCTGGATTGTCAGCCCCAGATGTTCCTCCAGTTCCTCGAAGCAGACACACCGGCTTCCGGCGCCGCTTTTCTCGATCCCCTGCCGGATGATGTAGTCCGCTGCCCGGTCCATTGCTGCATTGACAATGTCCCGGA
>JAAZZJ010000402.1 GCA_014237695.1 Oscillospiraceae bacterium
GCCCCGGATGGTCATGACCCCCTGGATGGACCACGAGATCCCCATGGCCGAGGCCGCCGAGATCGGCACCCGGAAGGTCATCCAGGAGCATTCCACCGTGGGCGTGGTCATCACCACCGACGGCTCCATCACCGACATCCCCCGGGAGGACTACCTTGAGGCGGAGGAGCGGGTCATCACGGAACTGCAGGAGCTGGGCAAGCCCTTCGTGGTGCTGCTGAACTCCACGGACCCACGGGGAAGCCGGGCCGCCAGCATCAGCCGGGACATCGAGAGCCGCTTCGGCGTCCAGTGCCTGCCGGTAAACTGCCTGGAGCTGACGGAGGAGTCCATCACCTACATCATCAAATCCATCCTCTACGAGTTCCCCCTGCGGGAGATGCGTTTCTATCTGCCCGCCTGGGTAGACGCCCTGCCGGTGGGCCACCCCATCCAGTCCGCGGTGTACAGCGTAGTCCGGGAGGGCGGAGACCGGATGGCCCACATTCGGGACGTGGAGACGGCAGTCAAGGAGATGGGGGAGCAGGAGAACATCTCCCTGAGCCGTGTACTGTCCATCGACCTGGGGAAGGGCATCGCCTCGGCAGAACTCCAGCTGCCCCGGACGCTGTTCTACGAGACTCTATCCACCCAGTCCGGCTTCACCGTATCGGATGACGGTGACCTGATGGAGCTGCTCACTGAGCTGGCGGGGATAAAGGCCCGGTTCGACAAGGTGTCCGACGCCCTGACCAACGTCTACGAGACCGGCTACGGCATCGTCATGCCTACCATGGATGAGCTGCTGCTGGAGGAACCGGAGATCATGCGGCAGGGGGGACGCTACGGCGTGAAGCTGAAGGCCAGCGCCCCGTCCATCCATATGTTCAAGGTGGATATCGAATCTACGGTATCCCCCATTGTGGGCAACGAGAAGCAGAGCGAGGACATGGTGAACTACCTGATGGAGAAGTTCTCCGGCGATCCCACCCAGATCTGGGAGAGCAACATTTTCGGGCGCAGCTTCCACGAGCTTGTAAACGAGGATCTCCAGGCGAAGCTCTACCGGATGCCCATGGACGCCCGCCTGAAATTCCAGGAGACCCTGCAAAGGATTGTCAACGAGGGCAGCGGCGGTCTGATCTGCATCATACTGTAAGTAAAAAGGAGTTTCCAGGGGCCCCTGGAAACTCTTTTTTGCTGGCTTTCCGTCCGGGAAACGCCGCGGCGCTGAAAAGAAGTTTTCCCTCCTTCTCAACCGTTTCGATCACAAAACGCCTCGATCCTCTTTCTGGCGGTCTCCTCAAAATATGGATTGAAGGGCCTCACAGAATTGACCGGCGCGGGAGTGACCCCGGCGCCGGTAGGTGTGTTTTCTCCCGATATGCGTTGACAACTTCCAGTCAACGTGGTATAAAGTGGTATAAAGAAGCAAAAGGAGGGATTGCCTTGAAAATGTATGTCAATATGATGGAGACGATTGTGGAGGAAGCCCTGGATGTCATGGCGGACAGCCTGGATTGCTGTACCTGTGAGCAATGCAGAAACGATATTGCCGCCTATGCGCTCAACCAGCTTCCGTCCCGGTACGTGGTAACAAAAGCGGGCGGTGCGATCAGCAAAGCGGACACCATGCGCATCCAGCATCTGACCGATGTGCGCACCGCGTTGGTGCAGGCTGCCCAGATCGTGAAGGAGCAGCCCCGGCATTGACTGCGCCCTCAGGCGCTTGGCGGAGAGAAGGGACCATGTACGAGTGAGGTACATGGTCCCTTCCGGACTGTCAGATATAATTTTCCGCGCACAGCAGCTCTGCCAGCAGCACCGCGCCGCCGGCCGCACCCCGAAGGGTGTTGTGGCTGAGGCAGACGAACTTATAGTCATACTGGGTATCGGGCCGCAGGCGGCCGGCAGATACCGCCATACCGTTCTCCAGCATCCGGTCCAGCCGGGTCTGGGGACGGTCCGCCTCCTCGAAATAGTGCAGGAACTGCTTGGGGGCGGAGGGCAGCTTCAGCTCCTGAGCCCGGCCCGCGAAACCGGCCCATTCGGCCTTGATCTGCTCCTCAGAGGGCTTGCAGCCGTCCTTGAATTTCATGAACACCGCCGCCATGTGGCCGTCCTGACAGGCCACCCGGAAGCACTGCGCGGTAATAGCGGGTCCCTGGGCCAGGG
>JAAZZJ010000403.1 GCA_014237695.1 Oscillospiraceae bacterium
GGCCTAACATACTAATTATAGTACGTTTTCCGTTTTAGCACAACTGGAATTTTCTCTTGCGGTGGATTTTAGACAGATTCAACAAAAATGCGGGGCGGTTTTTGATAAATCCAGCAGGCCAAAGGAGTCCCCGCCCGGAGCGGTCCGGAGCCTCCGCAAGGGCTGCGGACGCGTTACAGGAGGAATTCCAGCTGCACGTCGCAGGGCTCCTTTCTGGCCAGGGGCCAATAAATTTCCTCCGCCTCCACGCAGCCCAGGGCGCGGTAGGCGGCCATGGTCTCCTGGGCGGAGTGGGCGGAGATGTAGAGACGCTCCGCGCCCAGCTCCCGGGCTCCCTGGCAGGCCAGACGAAAGAGTTCCCTCCCGATCCCCCGGCCCCGGAAGGGCAGGGAGACGTGGAAACGCGCCAGGTCGATATACTGCTCCCTGGACCCGAACCGGGGGAGGGCCAGCTGGGCGAGGCCGGATACCTGGCCCTGCACCCATGCGCCATAGGCCGGGGCGCCGCCTTCCACACAGCGCAGGATATCCTCCGCCCGGCGGCGCCGGGCATCCAGATCCCAGTCCTCCGCGTAGGCAATGGGCAGCAGCTTCCACTGGCTGTCCCGTTTGCGCCAGCAGCGGGCGACCTCCTGGCGGCGGACAAAGCCGTCCAGAGAGGTGGGGGTGAAATTTCCGGCGGTGATCCGCTGATAAACGGCTATACTCATGACAGGTCTCCTTACGATCTCCCCGCACGCAGGGAGACGAAACAGGCGCTGCTTATGCTTTATCTACCGTAGTGATCAGAGGAAGCATGGGGACGACCCACAAAACCAGGTAGGTCAGCAGCAGTACCGGCGTCAGTACGGTGTAGCTGCTGGTAAAGGTGAGGTAAAAGCCCAGCAGGGCCCCGGCAATGCTGCTGAAAACAGACAGCAGGTTGCCTACGAAAACGGTCTGACACAGACGGCGGCTGTCCACCGCAAGAAAGGCGTAGGGCAGGATGCCGGCCCGGTAGAGCAGGCCCTCCGGGCCGTCCGCCTCCCGCTCGGGGTCGCTGAGGGTCAGCCGTTCGCCGATCTCCAGGGGCTCCGCGCCTCCGGACCAGCCGAAGCGGGCCTTGAGGAACTTCGGGGTGATGTTGCTGTCCCTGGTGGCCAGGATCAGGCGGAAGCCGCTGTGCCGCAGAATGCGCAGCGCGTACTCCACCGGCTCGGCGGCGGCGTATTTTATGGTGAAGACCGCTGCCAGCTCGCCGTCCACGGCAAGGCAGACCGCTGTTTTGGAGGCCAGGGCGTGAGGCAGGCGCACCGCCTGGCGGCGCATGAAGGAGGGACTGCCCACCAGGACCGTCTCCCCGTGGATCATGCCCCCCAGGCCGCCGTCCTCGTGGATATGGAAATGCTCCAGGCTCTGAAGGGAGACCCGGCTGCGGCGGATGGCGTCCCCAAACAGGCGGGCGGGCAGGCCGCCGCCCTGGATGGCCAGGGAGGCCGCGTAGGAGAGCGCCCGGTTCTGCTCCTCGCCGTAGAGCTTCACACCGGCAAGGCGGGCCGCGCCGGGGGGAAAAAGATCGGTGTCCGTCACCGTCAGGCGGCGGTCGGAGGCAAAGGCCGCCGCGCCGTACAGGCCCGCCGCCGCGGCCCCGCTGCGGGCCAGATGGGAGGCGGTCCGTCCGAAGGGAACGGAAAAGGACAGGGGGAACACCAGGGAGGAGGAGGTGCAGAGGATCACCGACCAGCACCATAGAAAGTCCTGTCCCCGTCCCTGCCCGGCGGAGGACAGAGCGGCAAACACCAGAGACGCCGCCGCCAGCACTGGCAGCAGCAGGCGCTGCCACTGGGAGGAGGTATCCTCCATGGCGGCCCGGGTGTAGAAGCCCGCGCCGGAGCCGCGGCCCCGGGCAATACCCTGACCGCCGCAGTCCACCACCCGGGCCGGTTCGCCCATGGCGGCGATGCGGAAGGTTTCCGCCATGCCCCGGTGCCAGCCGGTGAGGCCCCACAGGGCGCATACGCTCAGAGCGGCGGCCAGGCCCCCCAGAGGGGCCGCATCGGTCCGCTCCGGCAGCAGAAGCATGGTCATTTCATCCAGAAGGGTCACCATAGTGGCCAGCAGGGCGGTGGCGCAGATGGTCCAGGAGCCCTCCCGCAGACTGTTCAC
>JAAZZJ010000404.1 GCA_014237695.1 Oscillospiraceae bacterium
CCTTCGACCCCTACGCGCCCCTGTCGGAGGTACTCGCAGGCCTCTCCTGCCAGGAGCTGCGGGCCCAGCCCGCCTCGGAGGATGACCCGGCGGCCCCCTGGATCACCGCCCCCGGGGAAGAGCTGGCGGTCATCCGGCGAGCCCTGGGGACCAACCCCTACCGGGCCAGGACCGGCGTTTTCACCGGCGGTGCCAACGCCGTGTACTGGATGAAGCCCCTCAGCGCCAGCGGGCCCCTGGTCACCGCCGTCAACCTTGTGGACCGGGCGAAGCGGAAGTCGGAGCAGGTAACGGTACAGCTGGAAAAAACCTTCCTTTTTCCCATGCTGAAGGGCGGCGGAATCCGCCAGTGGAGTACGTCCTGCGACGCCTGCATCCTCTGTCCCCACACCGCCGGAACAAAAATCCGGCCCGTCCCCCGGGAGGAGCTGGAGCGCATCGCGCCAAGGACCTGGGCCTATCTGAACCGCTTCCGGGATATTCTGGATAGCCGCCGGGGCTTTGCCGGATGGGAGCGGGAACTCCAGCGTCAGGCGTTCCATACCGTTTTGCGGGTGGGGGCGTATACCTTCGCTCCCTACAAGGTGGTCTGGAAATACATCGCCTCCCGGTTCGTCTGCGCGGTGACCGGCACGGTGAATCACCCCCTCCTGGGGGAAAAGCTGCTGTTGCCCAACGAAAAGGTTATGTACGTGTCCACGGACTGTCAGGAGGAGGCCTACTACCTCTGCGGGATGCTCAGCTCCACCCCCGCGGCCCGGTGCGTGGAGAGCTATATGAATCCCACCAGCATTTCCGCCCACGTACTCCGCCGCCTGTATATCCCGCCCTACGACGCCTCCGACCCTCTCCACCGGGAGATCGCGGCCCTGTGCCGGGAGGGCCACGGGCAGGCGGATATTGCGCCCTTCCTGCGGGAGATCGACAGCCGGGCCGCCGCCCTCTATGCCGCCCGTCCGCCGGAGGGGTGAGCCCGTCCGCAATTTTCTCTTGCGCTCCGCAGAGAATGTGGTATAATAGGGTGGAAAAGGTGGACCCGTCTGCGGGTCCGCGTGATATTGTTTCTCAGGGAGGGAGACCTTGTATGAAAGATTATGTGATTCTCACCGACAGCTGCTGCGACCTGTCCGCCGGGATGGCGGAGGATCTGGAGCTGGAGGTTCTGCCCCTCAGCTTTCTGATGGAGGGCAAGGAATATTTTAACCATCTGGACTATCGGGACATTACCGCCAAGGATTTTTACAGCCGTGTCCGCAGCGGCGCTCTGGGCACCACCTCCGCCATCAACGTGGCAGTATTTACCGAGGCCATGACGGGTCTGGTAAACCAGGGGAAGGACGTGCTGTGCATCGCGTTCTCCTCGGGCCTGTCCACCACCTATCAATCCGCCGCCATCGCCGCCAGTGAGGTAATGAGCGCCCACCCCGGCAGCAAAGTGCTGGTGTGCGACAGCCGGGCCGCCTCTCTGGGTCAGGGCCTGCTGGTCTATCTGGCTGTGCAGGAAAAGCGGAAAGGCAAGTCTCTCGAGGAACTCCGGGACTTCGTGGAGGAGCGAAAAAACCACATCTGCCACTGGTTCACCGTGGACGACCTGAACCACCTTAAGCGCGGCGGCCGGGTCAGCGCGGCAGCGGCCCTCTTCGGCACCATGCTCCAGATGAAGCCTGTCCTCCACGTGGACGATGACGGCCACCTGATCCCCGTCAGCAAGGTTCGGGGGAGGAAAGCCTCGGTCAGCGCTCTGCTGGATAAGATGGACGAGCTGGTAGACGATCCCTCGGTGGTATTCATCAGCCACGGCGACTGTGAGGACGAGGCCGTAGCCTTGGGAGAGGCCATCAAGGCCAAGCATAAGGTGGACAAGCTGGTCATCAACTACGTAGGCCCGGTTATCGGCAACCACTCCGGCCCGGGTACCCTGGCGTTGTTCTTCCAGGGAAAACATAAATAAGCGGAAAGACTGGCGCCCCGGCAGCAAAATTGCTGCCGGGGCGCTTCAGGCTGTCAAAAAAACCTCCGCAGGCGTTATAGTCGAAGCAGTTGAGAATCGGCAAAACGGAGGCGAGGAAAAACAGGGTGTGGCGAGGCGCAGGCGGGCTGACGCCCGCCAAGGACGGCAACGAAGTCCACGCCCTGTTTTGA
>JAAZZJ010000405.1 GCA_014237695.1 Oscillospiraceae bacterium
TCTGGGCGGAAAATCCGCCGTCAAGACGTGCGCGGGGAGATATTAAACAGGCTCTTACGTTAAATAAGCCTCCAGCAGCAGCAGGGTGCTGCACACACCCTTCCGGTGGCTCCGTTCGTATCCGTGGGAGGCGTAGACCCCCGGCCCAACCAGGCCGTGCCGCAAATCGTTGCCCGCGCGCAGCGTAGCTTCCACATCGGACCCGTAGGCGGGATATACGTCCACAGCGAAGTCCGCGCCGCTCCTGCGGGCAGCTTCAATGAGGGCGGTGACCACCTCGTAGTGGTAGGGGCCGCCGCTGTCCTTGGCGCAGATGGATACCTTCCGCTCATCGCAGCCCAGCCCGTCGCCCACACAGCCCATATCCACGCTGATGGCCTCTGTGACACCCTGGGGCACAGAGGCTGAACCGCCATGTCCTACCTCCTCGAATACGGTAATATGCTCCCATACCCGGCGAGAGGGCTTGATTTCTCCCGCCGCTACCCGAGCGGCCAGCTCCAGGAGGATGGCGACCGACAGCTTGTCGTCCAGAAAACGGCTCTTGATATAGCCGGAGTCTGTTACCCGGGTTCTGGGGTCAAAGCAGACGATATCCCCAGGCAGAATGCCAAGCTTTTCCACATCATCGCGGCTGGCAACCTCCTCGTCGATGACCACTTCCATAGATTTATATTCCCGCTTGGCAGTGTGATAGTCCGTGTTGACATGGATGGAGGCATTTTTCATCTGAAACGTCCCCGTGTAAATTTTCCCCGAACGGGTGACAATGCGCACGTTTTCCCCCTCGGCGTTGTTGGGTTCCATGCCGCCCAGAGGGGTGAGGTGCAGCCGCCCGCTGCCGGAGATTTCCGCTACCATGCCGCCCAGGGTGTCCACATGGGCCTCCAGAAGCACCGCGTCCTCCTCCGGCGCGTCCGGGTTCAGGCACACCAGAACGCCGCCCTTCCTTGTAATCTCCGGGTCCAGGCCCATGATCCGGAAGGCGTCCGTCACATGCTCCGCAGCCATCCAGGTGTAGCCGGTGGGACTGTCGATGGCCAGCAGCTCCACCGCCCGCTTCATGCAGCTGTCTGTCAGTTGCTGTGCGCGTTGATCCATTGTCATAAAAACAGCCTCCTTGTGTATTGGATACGGGGTACTGTCCGTATGTTCCCCGTGATTGGTGCAGACGAATCATCTCTGTGTTCATAAGACAGAGAAAACCGCCGGATGGGCGAACTCATCCGGCGGTTATTGTAACACAATTATGGGAGAAATGCAACTTATGCAACGCGTTTTGCGCCGACATAGTAGCCGTCGTAGTAATTTTCGCTGAGACTGCTGATTTTCACCGCGTGGGCGGAACCAGAGGAGGCGTGGATGAAATCTCCATCGCCGATGTAAATCCCCACATGAGAGCAGGCTTTGCCGTTGCTGCGGGAGGGATCACAGAAAAGAACCAGATCACCGGGCTGCAGGTCCTCACGGGCCACATATGTACCGGAGTTGTTCCACTGGGACGTGGCGGAGTGGGGGAGGCTGTAGCCATACAGGCTGAACACATACATGGTAAATCCGGAGCAGTCGAAGCCGCTGGCGGAAGCGCCGCCGTATACGTACCGCACCCCCAGATACTCCTGGGCGGTAGCGGCAATGTCCGCGCCCAGACCGCCGCCGGGAGCGCCGGTATATACCCGCAGGAAGTCGGAGCGGATGTAACCGGTCTGCCCGTCACAGGAGACGGCGTACCAATCGTCCTCCAGGGCAAGCAGGTCCACCAGGTTTCCGGCATAGACCTTGGCAACAATGCTGCCCTCGGTGGAGGGGGTGCTGCGGACATTGACGCAGTCACCGGTAATAATGCCCCGGGGGTCCACCAAGGGAATGCCGTTTACGGAAACATAGTCGGCTTTTACGTAGCCCTCCTGACCGTCCAACTCGGCCAGACACCAGTCATCGGTCACGGTGACAATGGTTACCTCGGTCTCATCGCTGAGAGTGGTAATGATGCTGTCATCCATGGAGGGGCCGCTGCGGAAGTTGACGGTGCTGCCGGTAATCATGCCGGTCTTGCCCGCAACAGATTCAGCGGAGGAGGAGGATACAACGCTGGCATTGGCGCTGGAAGATACATAGGAGGCAAAGAGATAACCGG
>JAAZZJ010000406.1 GCA_014237695.1 Oscillospiraceae bacterium
ACCGAGGGAGTCAATCAGATTTCCGCGGTGGTGCAGACCAACAGCGCTACCGCCCAGGAAAGCGCTGCGGCCAGCGAGGAGCTTTCCGCCGAGGCGGCCAGCCTGAAACAGCTGGTGGACCGGTTCACCCTGGCCAGCGATTGAGAGCCCTGGGTTTACAGTCTCTGATTTCGCGTCCGCTGGAAAAATAAGGGGAAAAAATAAATCTTAAAATTATGGTTGAAAGTGGACGGGATTTAGGATATGATATACTGCGTAGTGAATTGTCCCGCTGTCCATTATTTTCTGCCCGGCGCTGCTTGGGGAGACCAGCAGTCTGCCGCCTTGGGACGGGCGGCGTAACCGGGGCGAATGAAGAAAGAAGAGGGGAAAACCATGGGTAAGAGTATCAAAAGAAGCGTATGGATTCGGGTGGCCTGTGCGCTGGCGGCCGTGCTTCTGTTCAGCGTGATGATTACCGTGAACATCATCCGTATGGACCGGGCCCAGACCGCCAATGAGGAGGCTACCGCCCTGCTCAACCGCTGCCACCAGGCGGAGATCGCGCATTACAAGTGGTCCAGCAATCTCAGCAACGCGCTGTATGCCAACATGGAATTTACGGGCAGCACAACGCCGGATACCTGTGTGCTGGGGAAGTGGATTTATGGCGATGCGGGTACGGACGATCCGGATATCCTGCAGCTGCGCAAGGAAATGGAGCCTCTGCACAAGGAGCTGCATGAGTCCGCAGTCTACGTGCTGGATCTGCTGAAGACCAGCCCGTCCCAGGCCAGAAATTATTATCAGGACACCATTCAGGGCAACCTGTCTGTTCTGGTAGGCAAGCTGGACCAGGTGGTATCGATGCTGGATGAGGCCAATGCCGCCAGCGAGGCGCAGATGCAGAACATCATCACCATTATGCACGGCACGTCTATTGTCGGCCTTTCCCTGGCGCTGATCGCCCTTGTCAGCCTGGTGATTTACGTAATCACCTGCGTTGTCAAGCCCATCCTGATTATCACCGAGAACAGCAAGCCCCTCAACGAGGGCCGGCTTCACTTGGATCTGCATTATACATCCCAAAATGAGCTGGGCCGTCTGGCCAATGACCTGGAGCAGTCCATGCGGCGCATCGACAGCTATGTGGAGGACATCAACCGCATTATGGCGCAGTTCTCCGACGGCAACTTTGACGTACAGACCAGCACCCCCTTTATCGGTGATTTCCAGTCCATTGAGACCTCCATCAACAGCTTTACCGCCAATATTTCTCAGGCGTTTGCCAAGATCCGGCGGGCGGAGCAGCAGGTGTCCGGCAATGCCGAGCAGCTCTCCGGCGGGGCGCAGTCTCTGGCCCAGGGAGCTACGGAGCAGGCCAGCGCGGTAGAGGAGCTGCAGGCCACTCTGGAGGAACTGCGCAACACCGCCCAGTCCAACGTCCGCACCGCCGCCGAGGCCCAGCAGAATGCCCGCCTGACTACCCAGCAGGTGCAGGTCTCCAGCGAGCAGATGACCCAGATGGTTTCCGCCATGGAGGACATCACCCACGCCTCCCAGCAGATCGACAAGATCATCGCCACCATCGAGAACATTGCATTCCAGACCAACATCCTGGCGCTGAACGCCGCCGTGGAGGCCGCCCGGGCCGGTACCGCCGGCAAGGGCTTCGCCGTTGTGGCCGATGAGGTCCGTTCTCTGGCCGCCCAGTCGGATCAGGCTGCCAAGGCCACCAAGGAGCTGATTGAGAACTCTGTCCAGGCTACCCAGCGCGGCCGTCAGATCGTGGGTGGCGTGTCCGAGAGTCTGGAGAAGACCCTGCAGCTGGTGGTGCAGTCCAGTGAAGGCATCGGTGTGATTGCCGGGGCCGTGGAAGGCGAGGCCATGTCCATCGCCCAGGTTGCCGAGGGTATCGCCCAGATTTCCGCCGTTGTGCAGAGCAACTCTGCCAGCAGCGAGGAGTCGGCAGCCGTCAGCTCCGAACTCTTTACACAGGTGCGGGTGCTGGAGGACCAGACCAACCGCTTCCGCCTCCAGGGCGAGGGGAACAATCCCCAGAGAAGGGCGCTGCCCCGCTGACCTTCGCAAAAGAATACATATACGGCGGACCGCCTGGAGCATCACGC
>JAAZZJ010000407.1 GCA_014237695.1 Oscillospiraceae bacterium
AACCGCCCCGTTCGTGGGGCTTCGTGTTCTTTCGCATTTAATGTTACAACCTGCGATTTTCCCGCGGCTCGCTCTTTTTGCTTGACAGAACGGGGTGGAGCGAGTATTATTGAATAGGATTTTTGTCGGCGGATAAAAAGGGGTATCTGCCGATTATTTCCAGGTCCGGCGCGGCCCGCCGGACAAGCCAAAACCCCCATGCCATAAAGCAAAACACAGGAATAGGAGGAAATTTACCGTTATGCCATGGCAGCAAACCGTGATTACCCTGGTGATCGCGATCGTTGTGGCGGTCATTTTCTTCTGGCTCGGCATCCACTACCGCAAGAAGGTAGGGGAAAAGGAGATCTCCAGCGCGGAGGAGGAAGCCCGGCGCATCATCAACGAGGCGATCAAGGGCTCCGAGAGCAAGAAACGGGAAGCTCTGCTGGAGGCCAAGGAAGAGATTCTGCGCAGCCGCACCGAGTACGAGAAGGAAGAGAAAAGCCGCCGGGCCGACCTGCAGAAGCAGGAACGCCGCTTACAGCAGAAGGAAGAGAACCTGGACCGCAAGACCGAGAACATCGAGAAGAAAGAGGAGGCCCTGACCGCCAAGCACGCCGCCGCGGACAAGGCACAGGAGGAGATCGACCTCATCAAGCGCAGCCAGACCGAGATGCTGGAGCGCATCTCCGGCTTCACTGTGGAGGAGGCCAAGCAGTACCTCATCTCCCAGGTGGAGGGCGAGGTCACCCATGAGACGGCGCTGAAGATCAAGGAGATCGAAGCCCGCGCCAAGGAGGAAGCCGACCAGCGCGCCAAGGAGATCGTCGCCACCGCCATCCAGCGGTGCGCCGCCGACCACGCGTCCGAGATCACCGTCAGTGTGGTTCCCCTGCCCAATGACGAGATGAAGGGCCGCATCATCGGCCGGGAGGGCCGGAACATCCGGACCATCGAGACCCTCACCGGCGTAGACCTCATTATCGACGACACGCCGGAGGCCATCACCGTCTCCTGCTTCGAGCCCGTGCGCCGCGAGGTGGCCCGCGTGGCTCTGGAGAAGCTGATTGCCGATGGGCGCATCCATCCCACCCACATCGAGGAGATGGTGGAGAAGGCCAAGCGGGAGGTGGACGCCGTCATCAAGAGCGAGGGCGAGCGCGCCGCCTTTGAGACCGGCGTCCGGGGCCTGCACCCGGAGGTCCAGAAGATGCTGGGCCGCCTCCATTACCGCACCAGCTACGGGCAGAACGTCCTCCAGCACTCCATCGAGGTCAGCCACATCGCGGGCCTCATGGCCTCGGAGCTGGGACTGGACGTCCACGCCGCCAAGCGGGCGGGACTGCTCCACGATATCGGCAAGGCCCTGGACCACGAGTACGAGGGCACCCACGTGAACCTGGGCGTGGAGTTCTGCCGGAAGTACAAGGAAAAAGAGGACATCCTCAACGCCATCCAGGCCCACCACGGCGACGTGGAGTGCAAGACCCTGATGGCCTGCCTGGTCCAGGCGGCGGACGCGGTGAGCGCCGCCCGTCCCGGCGCACGGCGGGAGAATCTGGAGAACTATATCAAGCGCCTGGAGAAGCTGGAGGAGATCACCGGCACCCACCCCGGCGTGGAGAAGAGCTACGCCATCCAGGCGGGCCGGGAGGTCCGGGTCATGGTCCGTCCCGAGCAGGTCAGCGAGGACCAAATGGTCATTCTGGCCCGGGATCTGGCCAAGAAGATCGAAAGCGAGCTGGAGTACCCCGGACAGATCAAGGTCCATGTCATCCGCGAGACCAAGGTCGTGGAGTACGCGAAATAGTACGTCCCAAGGGACAAAATGAAGGGCACGGCAGACCAAACGGTTTGCCGTGCCCTCTGTTATTACATACTTCCCAGCAGCTCCATGCAACGCTCCCGGTACATCTCCTGCACCCAGGGAAGTTCCCCCAGGCCGGTGAAGACGCACGAGACGGTATGCCCCGCCGCCTCCAGGCGGCGCTTCCAGGTATCCGCCATATCGCTGCGGGCGTGTTCCCCCGCGACCAGCATCAGGGGGACCAGCCGGATATGCCGGGGGCCTCCTGACGCAAGCTGGCGGACCACATCCTCCAGGGCGGGCCAGCCCTCCACGGTG
>JAAZZJ010000408.1:0-272 GCA_014237695.1 Oscillospiraceae bacterium
TTCGTTGTCGTCCTTGGCGGGCAGCTTTGCCTGGGGCCGGAATGCTCCGCCGTTATGGAAGAATATGCACCCCTGCCATGTCCAGAATCGAGGGCACGTTTTTCTCTGCGCCGATAGCCATGATGTGAACGCCGGGGCACAGTTTCTTCTCACGGATTTCCGCGATCATCCGGGCAGCCATCTCCATGCCCAGTCTGGCAGGGAGGCCCTTGACGCCCTTCTCCTTTCCCTCGACGGCAGCGGCGTCCAGACGGGTGAGCATCTCCTCCGGT
>JAAZZJ010000408.1:282-2104 GCA_014237695.1 Oscillospiraceae bacterium
GCCGGGGACATTCTCGTTCATGAACCGGGCCATACCGGCGCTCTTCAAAGGAATGATGCCCGCCATGACGGGTATCCGAATGTTTGCCTTTTCCACATCCTCCAGGAACCTCTCCAGCTGCACCAGATCGAAGACACCCTGCGTCTGGATATACCGGGCGCCTGCCTCCACCTTCTGACGGAGTTTGTTGATCTGAAGAGCCCGGGGCTCGTAGACGGGGGTTACTGCCGCGCCCTTGAAAAGCTGGGGCGCGCCGCCGGTCAGGGGGTTGCCTCCGCAGTCTGTTCCCGCAGACTCCATGTTGGACAGCATCCGCAGGATACCCACGGAGTCCAAATCGTACACCGGCTTGGAATCTTTGCAGTCGCCTACCACGGGATGATCTCCGGTGAGGGCAAGTATGGTATTGATGCCGAAGGAGGCGGCGGAGAGTACATCTCCCATAATCGCCATGCGGCTGCGGTCCCGGCCGGTAATCTGGAGGATGGGCTCCAGCCCCGCCTGCTTGAGGTGGACGCACAGTCCCAGGGAGGATGCTTTCAGGCACGCGGACTGCATATCCGTTACATTGACGGCGTGGACCCTTCCCTCCAGCAGCCGGGCGGCGGCCAGCTGCTCGCTGAAATCGGTACCCTTGGGCGGAGCCATTTCCGCTGTGACGGCAAATTCTCCGTTTTCAATCGCTTTTTGCAGCACACTCATGACTTTTTCTCCCTTAAATTGATATGTCTCGGATAGGCAACTCCGGCATAGCCCTTGTCGGGCCTGGTCTGACCCAGCTTATCCAGCTGGCCCAGGGCCTCCAGCCGCCTGTAGATCAGGATCCAGGCGCAGTCATTTTCCGGATTGACCTCACACTTCCCGTTCTTCTGGCCGCCGCAGGGCCCGTTGACCAGGCTCTTGGCGCATTTGGTGATGGGGCAGATGCCGCCGGTGGAGCCCAGTACGCAGTCGCCGCACATGTGGCAGTATTCGTTGAACATACCCACGCGCTCTACCTGGCCCAGGAACATGGTGTTGTTGGCGGGATAGACGGGGAGCTGCACGTTGTCCGCCACAGTCTGTACGCCGTCGCCGCAGCTCATACCCACGATGGCCTCCGCGCCGGAGTCCTTGAGAGCCTTCAGCTCCCGCTTCATCAGCAGTTTATGGCAGCACTCGTCCGGCAGGACGGTGCCAACCACCTCCATTCCCTGTTCCTCCAGGAAAGTTTTCATCTCCGCGAGCTCCTTCTCGCCGCCAGTCTGGCAGGCGGCAGCGCACTGGCCGCAGCCCACGATGGCGACCTTGGTGACGCCCTCCAGCATGGCCAGCAGCTCCTCCACCGGCTTTTTCTGGGTAATAATCATTGTGTGTCTCCTCTCTTCTCCCCGGTACAGGGAATGTACTGATTTCATCATAATATATTGCGGCGGAGAAATCAAGGAGGAGGGGGGGAATTTTTCCAGGACTACAGCATTTAAGGTTTTGCAAATAAAATTTGAAGAAACCAGTCAGGATCAAGGGCGGCGGAAAAGCGTTTTCGCTGTATGCTGACCTTGGAACCGAAGCCGGTGTGCTTGCAGAGGGCCAGAGTGGTCTTGCGCAGGATGTTCAAATTCAAGAGAGACATATCTTTTCTGGCCCTGATGGCATTGTTCACAATTTATTAACAGAATATTTACTCGTTCAAATACCCTGACATCCCGCCTGCCCTTAAAGCTTTTGAAGGCAGAGTTCTGAATTCCTCAATTGAAGGGATTCTCCCCTGGATAGGGCAGGGAAGCAGGCTGGTTGTAGGCGATGTCCTGGATGCCCAGGTACTTGAACACCTCGAACAGTG
>JAAZZJ010000409.1 GCA_014237695.1 Oscillospiraceae bacterium
CGATCTTCACACCCAGCTCCTTGAGTCCGTCCACTTCCTTCTGGACGATGGACTTGGGCAGACGGAATTCGGGGATGCCGTATACCAGCACGCCGCCAGCCAGATGCAGGGCCTCGTACACGGTGACCTCGTACCCCTTCCGGGCCAGGTCTCCGGCGCAGGTCAGGCCGGAGGGGCCGGAGCCGATGACCGCAACCTTGTGGCCATTGGAGGCGGGCTTCACCGGCTTCTCGGTGGAGTTGGCGTTGTGCCAGTCAGCTACGAACCGCTCCAGACGGCCGATGCCCACGCTCTCGTGCTTAATGCCCCGCACACATTTGCTCTCGCACTGTGTTTCCTGGGGGCAGACCCGGCCGCACACGGCGGGCAGGGCGCTGTCGGCGGCGATGATCTGATAGGCAGCCTCGAAGTCGCCCTCCGCCACCTTGGCGATAAACTCGGGGATATGAATCTTTACCGGGCAGCCGGAGACGCAGGGCATGTTCTTGCAGTTGAGACACCGCTGGGCCTCGTCAACCGCCTGCTCTTTGGTGTAGCCCAGGGCCACCTCTTCAAAATTGCCGGACCGGACCACGGGGTCCTGGTGGGGCATGGGGTTCTTATCCGGACGCATATTCGCCATCTTACTTTACCTCCTGCTTGAACAGATTGCACGTCTCTTCCCGGGCGTGCAGCTCGAAGTCCCGGTACATGGCGCCCCGGGCCATAGCCTCGTCGAAGTCCACCAGATGTCCGTCGAACTCCGGGCCGTCCACGCAGGCGAACTTGGTCTCCCCGCCCACGCTCAGACGGCAGCCGCCGCACATGCCGGTGCCGTCGATCATGATGGGGTTCATGCTGACCACGGTGGGGATGTTGTATTCCTTGGTCAGCAGGCAGACAAATTTCATCATGATGACCGGCCCGATGGCGATGACCCGGTCGTACTTCACACCGGCCTCGATCTGCTCCTTGAGCAGGTCGGTAACCAGCGCCTTCTTGCCGTAGGAGCCATCATCGGTGCCGATGATGAGGTTGGTGCTTGCGGCCTCGAACTCCTCCTTGAGGATGATGAGGTCCTTGTTGCGGAAGCCCACGATCAGGTCCACATGGCACCCGTCGTCGTGGAGCTTCTTGGCCACGGGATAGGCAATGGCGGTGCCCACGCCGCCCCCGATGACGGCTACGCGGCGGAGGCCCTCCGTCTCGGTGGCCCTGCCCAGGGGGCCCACGAAATCCTGAAGGTACTCTCCCTCCTCCTTGTGGCTGAGCTTTTCCGTGGTTGCGCCTACCAGCTGGAAGATGATGGTGACGGTGCCCTTCTCCCGGTCGTAGGCGGCGATGGTCAGGGGAATGCGCTCGCCGTTTTCATCCACGCGAAGGATGATGAACTGGCCGGGCTCGCATTTCCGGGCCACAGCCGGGGCCTCGATCTCCATGAGGGTCACTGTGGGGTTCAATACCCGCTTTTTTACGATCCGATACATAGTGTGTCCTCTTTCCACTTAGATTCGGTTGCTCTGCATTTTTGCGCGGCGTCCGCGCATACGTCTTTATTTTAGCACAGGGTTTGAACCACGTCAATTTCATTTCGGAGATTTTGCCGGTTTTCTGCTTTTTCTGCGCTTTTCTATCAGGGAGTCTTGACAAATCTCCTATAACTATGGTAATGTTTAACGTTAATAAAGCCCGTTCGACATCCCGCAGTCAATTTATGGAAAAGGAGCGTGCTTCCCATGGCCTACTATTACCCCGAGCCTTCCCACACCTTCAGCGAATATCTGCTGGTCCCCGGCTACACCTCTCCCGACTGTGTCCCCTCCAACGTCTCCCTGCGCACTCCCCTTGTGAAGTTCCGCAAAGGGACGGAGGACTGTCCCCTGATGCTCTCCATCCCCATGGTGTCCGCCATCATGCAGTCCGTGTCCAACGACACCCTGGCCGTGGCCCTGGCCAAAGAGGGGGGGCTGTCCTTCATCTTCGGCTCCCAGTCCATTGAAAACGAGGCCGCGATGGTGGCGCGGGTCAAGAGCTATAAGGCCGGATTTGTTCCCAGCGACTCCAATCTCCCCCCCAGCGCCACCCCCCGGGACGTGCTGGAGCTGAAGGCCCGCAACGGC
>JAAZZJ010000410.1 GCA_014237695.1 Oscillospiraceae bacterium
TGGGGAATCCGTGAGATTGTGAGCAAAAAACGGGGCTCCTGCGGCAGCAGGAGCCCCGTTTTGGCTGCGCTGTGTTATCGCCCGGTTCCCTGCTCCCACCGGCTCGGCTGGGCGGAGCAGATACTGTTCCACTGGCAGCCGCCGCAGATGGCAGACCGCAGGCCGGGGGTCAGAATACGCTCCTGGACCAGGCGGGTGAAGCAGTCAAAGGAGAGAATATATCCATCCCCCAGACCGCATAAGGTCAGGACGGACCGGTCGTAGACCGCCACCAGCTCCGGTTTGCTGCAGAGGCCCCCGTGATTGTTGGGACAAGGTCCGCAGACGGCATCGGTAGCCATCGTCAGGCGGATAGGGGTTGCCGGGGTTAGTTCCTCCAGCAGCTTCGCCATATGGGCGGAAAAGCCGCCGCTGTAGCCATACCCGACAAAATAAGCCATGCACATACCATGGTGGGGCCGGAGGAGTACGGGTTCACTTGACATGGCGGCGCAGCTGGCTGGTAAGCGCCAGCGCAAGGGCGATCTTGACCATGTCAAAAGGCACATACGGGAATACGCACCAGGTCAGTGCGGTCCACAGCCCGACGCTCTCGCCGCCCATGGGGTACACCACCATGAACCAGGCGGTGCCGAAGGCGTAGCACACCAGCAGTCCCAGGAGCATGTTCAGGCCCAGGCCCCACAGCTTGCCGCCCAGGAACCGCTCCATGGCCCACATAACCAGGGCGGAGCCGATGAAGCCCAGGATATACCCGCCGGTCTGGCCCAGCAGGATGCCAACGCCGCCGGAGAAGTTTGCAAACACCGGCGCACCCACAGCTCCCAGAAGTACGTAGGCAGTCACCGCTATGGTTCCCCGTTTGCCGCCCAGCAGGCCCACCGCCAGAAAAACAGCCATCGTCTGCAAAGTGAAAGGGATGGCGGTTGGGATGGAGATCCAGGAACACACTGCCGTCAGAGCGGTGAAAACCGCTATGTAAGCGATATCCCGGGTACGCATTTTTGCCGCAGTCATTTCCATAGTTGATTGGGTCCTTTCCTGTTGATATACCAGACTGTACCATATTTCGCCCTGATTGTCAACCTGTTTTTTATAATTGGTTTACAATAGACTGGCAGGGAAAAAAGAATGTATGTCCCGGACAAATCCGGAAATCCTAACGGCAGAAAAGGAGTGATGCGCGATGCCAACGGAAACGAGGCTGAAAACCGGCCTGCACAATACCAGCGAGATCGGGCGGCTGAAAAAAGTCATGCTCCACCGCCCGGGCAAGGAGCTGGAAAATCTGATGCCGGAATATCTGGAGCGGCTGCTGTTTGACGACATTCCCTACCTGAAGGTGGCTCAGGCGGAACATGACGCCTTTGCCCAGTGTCTGCGGGACAACGGGGCGGAGGTGGTATACCTCCGGGATCTGGTGGAGGAGACACTTGCCGAGCCGGATGTCCGGCGGGAGCTGACAGAGCAGTTCCTGGATGAGGCGGGGCTGGAAAACCACCGTATCCGGGAGATTCTTCAGGACTATTTTGCGGAGATGGACAACGGCGCGCTGGTGGATACCATGATGGCCGGGGTGCGGAAAAGCGATATCCGGGGCTTCGAGACGGGGAAGCTGGCGGATTATCTCAGCTTCCGGTCCGATGAGTACCCGTTTCTCATTGACCCCATGCCCAACCTGTATTTCACCCGGGACCCCTTTGCCACTATCGGCACCGGGGTGTCCCTCCACCGGATGCACACAGTGACGCGGAACCGGGAAACCCTTTTCGGAAAGTTCATCTTCCAGTATCACCCGGTTTACAAGGACGCTCCCAAGTGGTACGACCGGGGGGAGACCAGCTCTCTGGAGGGGGGAGATATCCTGATCCTGTCTCCCGAGGTCCTGGCGGTGGGCATCTCCCAGCGGACAGAGGAGGACAGCATCGACAAGTTTGCCCACACGGTGCTGTCGATCAGTAAGACGTTCAAGAAGATATTGGCCTTCAACATCCCCAAGAGCCGGAGCTTTATGCACCTGGACACCGTGTTTACCATGGTGGACCGGGACAAGTTTACCGTACACCCCAACATCCTCAGTGAGAT
>JAAZZJ010000040.1 GCA_014237695.1 Oscillospiraceae bacterium
GGCGGGCCGCTGCCGGTGACGGCCCTCAGCAGCGCCTGGGCCAGCAATCAGATCAATAAAGATATTCTCCTGGAGCTGGAGGTGTAAGGCATATGCTCTATCTCCTTGCCGTTGCCCTGTGCATTGGGGCGGACCAGGCGGTCAAATATTACGTTGTATCCCATCTGGAACTCTATGAGAGCGCTCCTCTGCTGCCGGGGGTGGTGGAGCTTTTCCACATCCAAAATACCGGAGGCGGCTTCTCCATTCTGGCAGGCCACGCCTGGATGCTGGTGAAAAAGTATTTCCCGCACCCCCTGGCTATGTGGACCCTGACGGTCATCCTGGGGGGCGGACTGGGGAACCTCATCGACCGGGTCCGCCTGGGATATGTGGTGGATATGTTCCACTTCCAGTTTATCAACTACCCGGTGTTCAATGTGGCGGACATCCTGGTGGTGTGCGGTACCATCGGCTTTGCCGCCTACTACCTGCTGCTCCACGACAAGCTGAACGTGCAGAAGGAAACGCCCCCGGAGGAGACGGACGATGGAACCGGTACGCCTGACGGTCCCCGGTGAGGACGGGGGCGTCCGTCTGGACAGCTTCCTGGCCGCGTCCCTGCCGGAGCTGACCCGGTCCGCCGCCGCCCGGCTCATCGAGACGGGGCAGGTGACGGTGGACGGCAGGACCGCTTCCAAGAGCGCTCGGCTCTACGGCGGGGAGGCGGTGGAGGCCGCCCTCCCGGAGCCGGAGGCCATTGAGGCCCTGCCACAGGAGATCCCGCTGGACGTGGCCTATGAGGACGGGGATGTGATCGTGGTCAACAAACCGGCGGGGCTGGTGGTCCATCCGGCTCCGGGGCACCCGGACGGCACCCTGGTCAACGCCCTGCTGTACCACTGCGGGGACAGCCTCAGCGGCGTGGGGGGCGCCCTGCGCCCGGGGATCGTCCACCGCATCGACCGGGACACCAGCGGCCTCATCATCGCCGCCAAGAACGATGCCGCCCATCAGTCCCTTGCCGCCCAGCTCCAGGATCATACCCTGGCCCGGACCTACGAGTGCATCGTAACGGGGAGCCTCCGGGAAGAGGCGGGCGCCGTGGACGCTCCCATCGGGCGGCACCGCACAGACCGGAAAAAGATGGCTGTCACGGACCGGGGCGGGAAGCGGGCCGTCACCCACTGGGAGGTGCTGGAGCGCTTCCCGGGGTACACCTACGTCCGCTGCCGTCTGGAGACCGGGAGGACCCACCAGATACGGGTCCACATGGCCTATATCGGCCATCCCATCTACGGGGATACGGTGTACGGCGCAAAAAAGCCCGTTCCGGGGCTTACGGGGCAGTGCCTGCACGCGGTGGGACTGCGCTTTGTGCATCCCCGCACCGGGGAGCAGGTAGAGGTGAGCTGCCCGCTGGATGAGGAGTTCGCCGCCGTGCTGGAAAAACTGCGGCGGAAGCCGTAAATAGGATATGACCAATGGGCCGCCGGTGCATACCGGCGGCCTCAGCCTGTTGAAGGGGATGGGGGGTAATCTTACATTCATGTAAGATTACCCCCCCATTTTGTAAGGTAAAACGATGGCAGGCCGCCGCCGGATAGGATATAATAGGACCTGCAAACAAACCCAAGGAGGAAAATGACATGCCGATCCTGCAAGTCAGTGATTTGAAGAAAATTTACACCACCCGCTTCGGGGGCCAGCAGGTCCAGGCCCTCACCAGCGTCAATTTCGCCGTGGAGCCCGGCGAGTACGTCGCCATCATGGGTGAGTCCGGCTCTGGCAAGACTACCCTGCTGAACATCCTGGCGGCCCTGGACAAGCCCACCAGCGGACAGGTACTCCTGGACGGGAAGAACATCGTTGCCATCAAGGAAAAGGACATTGCCGCCTTCCGCCGGGACCATCTGGGGTTCGTGTTCCAGGATTTCAACCTCCTGGACACCTTCTCCATTCAGGACAACATCCTGCTCCCTCTGGTGCTGGCGGGGAAGACTTATAAGGAGATGGAGAAGCGCCTTCTCCCCCTGGCCCGGCGGCTGGGCATCGATGCCCTGCTGAAGAAGTACCCCTACGAGGTCTCCGGCGGCCAGAAGCAGCGGGTTGCCGTGGCCCGGGCCCTCATCACCGGACCGAGGATCGTCCTGGCCGACGAGCCCACCGGGGCTCTGGACAGCAAGGCCACCGACAGCCTGCTGAACCTCTTCGATCAGATCAACGGCGAGGGTCAGACCATCCTCATGGTCACCCACTCCACCAAGGCCGCCAGCCACGCCAAGCGGGTCATGTTCATCCGGGACGGCGAGGTGTTCCACCAGATCTACAAGGGTGTCAGCTCCACCGAGGAGATGTACCAGAAAATTTCCGACACCCTGACGCTGCTTGCCGCCGGAGGTGAGGAGGATGCGTAGTTCCCTCTATCCCAGGCTGGCCATGCAGAGCATCCGGAACAACCGGAGGTTTTATATCCCCTATATCCTGGCCCTGCTGGGGGACGTGGCCGCCATCTATATCATGTCCGCCCTGTGCCGGGACCCCGGGGTGAAAAACATGACCCCCGGACGGCCCAACGGGTATATGTACGTGAGCGTTTTCATGAGCATCGGCCAGGTGATCGCCTTCCTGTTTTCCGCCATCTTCGTGCTCTATATCAACGGCTTCCTCATGAAGCAGCGGAAGAAGGAGCTGGGCCTCTACAACATCCTGGGCATGGGCAAGGGGCACATCGCCGTGGTGCTGACCATCGAGACGGTGTATATCAGCGTGCTGGGCATCGGCGGCGGCATCGTGACGGGCCTGATCTTCCACAAGCTGGTCAGCCTCATCCTCCATCAGATGCTGGGGATGCCCGTCCCCCTGGGGTTCTATATCAGCTGGGACGGCATGGCCTGGACGGCGGCGCTGTTCCTGTTCCTGCTGGGCGTGACGCTGCTGGTGAACCTGAACAAGGTCCGGGTCTCCAAGCCCATCGAGCTGCTCCGCGGCGGAAACGTAGGTGAGCGGGAGCCGAAAACCAAGTGGTTCATGACCCTGCTGGGTATCGTTACCCTGGGGGCCGGGTACTACATCGCCGTCACCACCCGGACCGGCGTGGACGCCATCGTGACCTACTTCCTGGCGGTGGGGCTGGTCATCATCGGCACCTACTGCCTCTTTACCGCCGTGAGCATCTTCATTTTGAAGGCCCTGCGGAAGAACAAGAAGTTTTATTACCAGACCGGGCATTTCATCGGCGTATCCGGGATGCTCTACCGGATGAAGCAGAACGCCGTGGGCCTTGCCAACATCTGTATTTTGTGTACCATGGTGATGGTGATGCTCTCCGGCACCCTGTCCCTGTACCTGGGGACGGCGAACGCCGTTCACGAGCAGTACCCGGGGGACGTCAATATCAGCGTGAGCTACTTTCCCCAGCCTGTTGCCGGCGAGGAGGACTGGCGGCCCTTTGACCCGGACGCCATGCTGGCGGCGCAGACCGGCTTTATTGAGAGCCAGGGCTTTCACGTGGAGAACGTCCGCACCAGCTGCCGTATGGGCTTCGGCGCGGGGAAGGTCTCCGACGGGGTCTACACCACCGACCGCTTCAACGACACCGCCAAGGGCGGCATCGTGATGATAACTGTCATTACCGAGGCCAACTACACCGCTACTACCGGCGAGACGCTGGGCCTCGCCCCCGGCGAGGTGGCGGCCTACGGTGTAAGGGGCGATACGCTGACCATCCGCTGGACCGTGGATGCGGTGGGCACGGAGCTGGGAGAATCCAGCTTCCCCATTGCAAAGCACCTCAGCCGCAATCCCGCCTTTGACCCGCAGATCACCGAATTGGTTACCATCGTTGTCCCGGACGACGCTGCCATCAACGACATCTGGGCAAAGCAGGCGGAGGTCTATCCGGATGACTACAGCAGTATGCGGTGGCTTTCCTATCTGGACGTGAACGCTGCCGAGGAGGAGCTGGAGGAGCTGCAGACGCGCTACTATGACGCCATAGAGGACGGCAGCTTCTATGAGGGGACCGGCTCCTGGAAGAGGTGCATCTGGAACCTTCGCAGCGAGGGCGAGGCGGACGCCTACGGACTGGCAGGAGGCTTCCTGTTCCTGGGGCTGTTCCTGGGTTTCATCTTCCTGCTGGCCACGGTGCTGATGATCTACTACAAACAGATCTCTGAGGGCTACGAGGACAAGGACCGTTTCGAGATCATGCAGAAGGTGGGCCTCAGCCGGGGCGAGGTCAAGCGGAGCATCCACAGCCAGATCCTGATGGTGTTCTTCCTTCCCATCGTGGTGGCCTCCATCCATATCGCGTTCGACTTCAACATGGTGGAGAAGCTGCTGACCCTGTTCTATATCCACAATACCACGCTGACAGCCCTCTGCACCCTGGGGACGGTGCTGGTGTTCTTTATCGCCTACGGCATCGTGTATGCCATGACCGCACGGACGTATTATAAAATTGTAGAGAGGTAAAATGGACGCGCCCGTCCGGGGCGCAGGAAAGGAGCGTTGACAATGGATCGAGTAGATACCGCGCTGATGCTGGCCATGCTGTGCCTGATGGCGGGGACGCTGCTGGTGGGGTTCAGCCGCCCTCTGTGGTGGATGCTCCACAAGCGCGGTCCCAACGGCCAGCGGAGCGCCCCCCGGAACTATGAATGGATGCTGCGCATCCCGGGGCTGGCGCTGCTGGGGGTGGCGGTTTGGGTCATTGGAATGAGCGTGATGGGGGTGTTCCCTTTTCAATAGCCTTCTTTTCCGCCCTGTGAGCGGCAGAGAAAACTTTGCCCCAACCCAAATTGTTCCCTGGGAAATTGAATTCCCTTTTTAGATTGGTGTTGCTGAAAGCGGTTTCACCAACCATTCGTAAAAATATCCAAAGTGGGCAGCCGTTCACTGGTGGATGGCTGCCCACTAAAACGGGAATTTGCAGCAACCATCAAAATATCGCCAAGGGTTGACAGGGCAGAAGATGATAATATGCTGCACAACGAAGCACGAGAATTACTGGTACAAGGCTATGAAGCGACCCATGATGCGAAGGGGATCGCAAAGGCATATCCGGTGAGCAAATGGATGGTGTACCAGCTGGCGGAACAGAAGCGGAAAACAGGCAGCGTTGCTCTGCGGACCAGCCAACAAGGCCGGAAACCGGTCCTGACAGCAGAGGACAGGGAAAATATCCAGCACTGTATTGCTGAGATTCCAGACATCACAATAGAAGAGAAACGGAATCTTTCTGCCAGCTGTTCAACAGTGGAACGAGCAATAGACGCAATGGGCTATACGCTGAAAAAGAAATCACTCTCCTCTCCAAACCGCGCCCCCCTTCGCCGGGCTCCGGTTTGGGTTTGGGTGTGGACCTAAAAGCTGCATCTTTTTTGTCAACACAAGACCCAACGACATAATCCGAACTTAATCCCCATCGGGGACAGGTTCGGATTTGTTGTTTATCTGGACACTTAGGTCAGTTTACAAGGAACTACACGCAGACCGTGAAACGGGCTGCTGACAACAAACGGCGCTATGCTCCCGGCTGGGTGCATAGCACCTGTTTGTTGCGGGGGTTTCCAAAGGGGGCAGCGCCCCATTTGGCACACGACTTTGCGGAGCAAAGTGTAGTGTGTTATACGCTCTGTCGGCGTTGCCCTAAAAATACCGTTGCCGCCGGGGAGGGCAAGGGCATTTGACGCGGCAGGAAAGCAGGGCTTTGTTTGGGGCTGGTAAGCCGGAAACAAAGGGCTGATTTCAGCAGCAGACAGGGCGTATTATGAAAGCCCCCGTCCCTCGTCCTCCGCCCCCGGCCTATGGGACAAAAAGTCCCAAAGCTCTGGACACCGTGACCAGATGTGTGGCCACACTCCGGGAAAAGTAGCAGGACGGCAGGAAACCGTCAAGGCTGAAATGAATGGGCTGACGCCCGGCCTTGACCGTTCCCCGCCGCCCCGCTGGATGGGTGGACAAGGTGGCCAATCCCTAAAAGTGTTTGGCCGCACTCGTTCATTTTGGGGCCTTTCTTCTCCCAAAATTGAAATGGGCGGGAAAGCCCTAAAATGGCTTTCCCGCCTTGATTACCCATTAGCAAAGACGGGCGAGACTGTCAACGGCGGCGCTGAAAGCGCCGTTCATCTTGACCGTTGACTGGCTCGCCTGGCTTTGCTACTGCCCGTAAGAGATGGAAAAACAAGATGGAAAACAAGGTTAAAAATGGTTGACAAGTCTATCGGATGTGTGTTATACTGTGCGACAGTTTGAGATTGGAAGGAGGCTTACGTGTGTTAATTTGTGTACGCTAATAAGCAATAAAAAGTAGAAGTACCTTTCCACATGATGGTGGGCTTTTTTTGCGTGCGTATGCAAAGGAACACGTAGGTTTGACACGAGCAGTCTTTGAACTGTATCGTGGTGTTTTTTCGTGCTTTGTTGTTATGCAGGCGTCTGCCCTCTCTGTGGGACAACGCCTGCTTTTTATTGCAGAAACAAAGGAACAATGCAATAAAAAAGGAGGTTCGCATTATGACCCAAAACAACAATTCATGGAGAAAAACTTATTTTACACTTCTTGCCGGACAAGCAATATCCTTTATTAGCAGCGGTATTTTGCAAATGGCCATTATCTTTTATTTGGTTGCGAAAACTAATTCTGCAATCATATTGACGGCGGCAACACTGATTGGATT
Source organism: Oscillospiraceae bacterium (assembly GCA_014237695.1). Taxonomy (GTDB): domain Bacteria; phylum Bacillota; class Clostridia; order Oscillospirales; family Oscillospiraceae; genus Pelethomonas. The sequence goes on from JAAZZJ010000040.1 coordinate 6,663, forward strand.
TTTGCCGCAAGCCTGTTTAGGCCCGTTTGCAGGTGCTTTTGTTGACCGGCACAGCCGTAAAAGCGTAATGATTGGTGCGGATTTGATAATTGCCGCCGCTGGCGGTATTCTGGCGCTGGTGGCGTTTTACATGGAATTGCCCGTATGGTCTATTATGGTTGTCCTGTTAATCCGAAGTGCGGGAACTGCTTTTCATTCTCCAGCATTCAGCGCAGCAACACCTATGATTGTGCCAAAAGAGGAACTTACAAAATGCGCTGGTTACACGCAGACCATGCAAGCAGTAAGTGCGATTATCAGTCCAGCTGCCGCAGCGTTTTTATATGCTGTTTGGCCTCTTAATGCAATTATATTGTTAGATATTGTGGGTGCAATCCTTGCCTGTGTGACTGTTGCGATTTCGTCCATACCAACGCCTGAACTATGTCCAGAAACGAAAAGACAACAGTTTTTACAGGATATGAAAGAGGGGTATGTGGTATTAAAGCAAAACAGGGGCCTCTTTGCTCTGCTCTGGATTGGTGTAATTTATATGTTCTTTTATATGCCAATCAGTACGCTTTTTCCTCTCATCTGTATGTCATACTTCAAAGGAACACCGGCCCATGCCTCTGCCGCTGAAATTGCTTTTGCGGTTGGTATGCTGCTTGGCGGAGTCATTCTGAGCATTTGGGGCGGTTTTAAGAAACGGCGGTACACCATCGGTCTTTCCGTTCTCCTGATGGGCGTTAGCAATATGCTCTCCGGGCTTTTGCCGCCAGACGCATTTCTTGTCTTTGTTGTGTGCTGTACTGTTATGGGAATTTCCGCTCCATTTTACGGTGTGCAAGATGCGATTTTTCAAGAAACGGTCAAACCAGAATATCTGGGGAGAGTTTTTTCTCTACTGACAAGCGCCGCTTCCCTCGCCATGCCGTTTGGCCTTGTCATTTCCGGGCCTCTGGCGGAGCGGCTGGGAGTTGAGAAATGGTTTGTCATTTGCGGAATTGGCATTATCATCGTTGCGCTTGCCGTATTTTTACTACCCGGTTTGAGAGAGATTGACAATACGCAATAATCAACTGCACCTTTTTCTATTACTAAACAAAATGCCTGGATGGTGGTTCTGAAAAACCAGAACCGCCGTTCAGGCATTTTTTATCTTCGTCCTCTCTGCGGTTTTGGATTCTTCAGCAAGTCGGATTTTTCCGCAATCTTTTTCAGCCACTTCCGTTCTTCTACTGACAGCTTCCTAAAATTCAGCTTGAGCCGTTTGCAGATAAACGCCAAGTACGCTTGTTCCGTGTCGCTGTCCTGGCTGACGATTTCACCAGCAGTTTCCAGCATTTCTTTTAGCGGGTTATCCTCTGGGACGCTGAAAAAATCGTCCTTGTGTGTTTCCCGCAGAGCAAGGGCAATCCCGTTTATGTCCCGTTGTATCACATAGCGGCAAAACTCGTCCTCATCAATATGGGCGGTGATAAGCTGTCTTAACTGCGTATCACTCATGCCAGGATTATGCTTTTTTATAACAGTTGCGCTCATCGTGTCCACTATGGCGTTTGCACCCTGCGCCTGTTTCAGTGCCGTTCCGTTCACATAGATTTCAAGGTCAGCCATCAGCCGGGGGAAATCCGGGTGCGCCGCCAGCTCACACAGCAGGGTATTGTCTATCCTCCCGCTTTTCAGCAGGTCAATCATTTCATCACTCAAACGCAGGTCTGCAAGATCGGCGTTTGGGTGATTTTTCATTTCAGACAGCCCCAGCAGATAATCAGCGGTCACACCGTAAAACTTCGCCAGCCGGATAAGGGCATAGTGGCTGATGTCCTTGAAGTCTTCCGTTTCGTAACTGCCCAGCGCAGACTTGGAAAGCCCGGTCTGCTCCGCAAGCTGCCCCAGCGTCAAGCCACGCTCCACACGTAGGTCTTTTAATCGCTCTTGTATGGATAAAGACATATTCACCCTCCTTGCTAGCTCAACGAAAGAGAAGCCGTTATGCTATGTACTATGCTCATAGCATAACGGCATAGGCATTTACAGTTTTATTTTACCATTTGCTACATCTTCACGAAATTTATCAACAAGCTTCGCTGTCAGCTTGGATTTACCGTAGTGTTCAAGTACAAAAGTACGATAACTTTTTCCATCTACAAGCACATCACTTTTTCTGGTCAACAACCAATTTCCGTTACCTCCTCCCTGTTCTCTAATATTCCAGTCTTTCCCATATCTTTTATAGATTTCATCTTTTTTACCTTGAACAGACATTGATTCGCTTGGAATATAAACAATTTGCATAATAGCTCCTCCTTTATTTTGTGCAAGAAGACCAGAAACCTGAATTTGTCTTTTATCTTTTTTTGATTATATCACAAATCCGAGAGCGTGGAAATAGGGAGTTTTTCAGGCTGATTTCCTACCTCTTGGATATACGGCACAGGCGGTCAAAAAGGTGTAGACTTGGGATAGTTCATCGATGGACAAGCACCTTGGAAACAGAACACGCCAAAGAAAACGGAGGGACGCATGAGCAAAAGACCCTATCAACACCTGCCGCCGCTGGAACACAGGCCGGACGGCTCCCCCTACCGCATAACCCCGCCCCAGAAGAGACGAGCCAGCGGCCTGATACGCCGGGAGTGCTGCAACTGCGAGGACGGAAACTGCCTTGCGCTGGACGATGGCGACACCTGCGCCTGTCCGCAGATGATTTCGTTCTCCGTCTGCTGCAAGTGGTTCCGCTGGGCGGTCTTGCCGCTGGACAGGACGCTGGAAGCGGAGATTTACCGGGACAGGGACTTGAAACGCTGTGCGGAGTGCGGCGGTGTGTTCGTCCCGAAGTCCAACCGGGGCAAATACTGCCCGGACTGCGCCGCCAGAGTTCACAGGCGGCAGAAAACAGAAAGTGAACGGAAAAGGAGGTCTGCTGTGGACAGTTAAGAGCGGGAAAAGCCTTGATTTGCAAGGCTCCGCAAGCCCTCAACCGGGGCGGCTGGTATCATTTATCATTCGCCCCGGAAAACGGGCCTCTAACCGTCCACAAAACACGCTATGACAAACACGATTTATATTCACCAGCCGGAAAAGGCGTTCAGTTTCACCCGGCTCCCCAATTTCCTTTTTGAAGCACCCACATTCCAGCCCTTGAGCAACGAAGCGAAGGTGCTGTATGCCTTTGTCCTGCGCCGGGCGGAGTTGTCCCGGAAGAACGGCTGGGCGGACGAGTACGGGCGGGTCTACCTGTACTACCCCATCTGCGAGGTGGTCGCTTTGCTCCGCTGCGGGCGGCAGAAAGCGGTCAACACCCTGCGGGAGTTGCAGTATGCGGGGCTGGTGGAAATCCAGAAACAGGGCTGTGGAAAACCCAACCGCATTTACCCGAAATCCTATGAAGCGGTTCCAAACACCGACTTCAAGAAATCCGGTTATGGTACGCCGGAGGGCTGAAAACCGTACTTGGCGAGTACGAAAATCAATCCTCTTGGAGTACGGAAACCGGACGGTATATAGAAATACAGAGATTAAAACCATTTATTTATATCTATTCCATTCCAATCCTATCAGAGATATTTTCGGTGGGAAAACCCGCCGGAAAGGAATGGAATGGGGAAAGGAGTTCAATGGCACAACACGCAATTTTGCGATTTGAGAAGCACAAGGGCCACCCGGCGGGGCCGCTGGAAGCCCACCATGAACGGAAAAAGGAGCAGTACGCCAGCAACCCGGACATTGACACCAGCCGGAGCAAGTACAATTTCCACATCGTCAAGCCGGATGGCCGCTACTACCATTTCATTCAGAGCCGCATCGAGCAGGCCAGATGCCGCACCCGCAAGGACAGCACTCGGTTTGTGGACACGCTGATTACCGCCAGCCCGGAGTTTTTCAAGGGCAAGTCCCCAAAGGAGATAGCGGCCTACTTCCAGAGGGCGGCGGACTTCCTCATTGACCGGGTGGGCCGGGAGAACATCGTTTCGGCTATGGTACACATGGATGAAAAAACGCCCCATCTGCACTTGGTCTTTGTGCCGCTGACAAAGGACAACCGCCTGTGCGCCAAAGAAATTATCGGCAACCGGGCCAATCTGACGAAGTGGCAGGACGATTTTCACGCCTGTATGGTGGAGCAGTACCCCGACCTGGAGCGTGGGGAAAGCGCCAGCAAGACGGGCCGGAAGCATATCCCCACCCGGCTGTTCAAACAGGCGGTCAACCTCTCCAAACAGGCGAGGGCCATTGAAGCGGTTCTCTCCGGCATTACCCCGCTGAACGCCGGAAAGAAGAAAGAGGAAGCCCTCTCCATGCTGAAAAAGTGGTTTCCGCAGATGGAGAACTTCTCCGGGCAACTGAAAAAATACAAGGTCACAATCAATGACTTGTTAGCGGAAAATGAAAAGCTGGAAGTCAGGGCAAAGGCCAGCGAAAAAGGCAAGATGAATGACACGATGGAACGGGCGAAGTTAAAAAGCGAACTGGACGATATGCGGCGGCTGGTTGACCGTATCCCGCCGGAGATTTTAGCGGAACTGAAACGGCAACAGCGGCAGCATGGAAAGGAAAGGTGATCTTATAAGTAATATCAGATACAAAAAGGAAATCGAAATCGTGACTTTTCAGGGAAAGGAAATCACACTGGAAAATCTCTCCCCGGTGTTCACGCCGGAACAGGAAGCAGCCAAACGCCGGGAACTGGAACAGCAGCTTTATGAGGTGTTCCGCAAGTACGCCGACAAGCGGGAGAGTGAGGAAGCCGGGACATAAGGTTTTCCAAACCCATCATTGATTTGCGGGGCTGCTGGCGGTATAATAGAACTGTCAGCAGCTCCGTTTCTTTTTTAAGAAAAGGAGCGACAATATGAACAATCGGATAGACGCAATCTATGCAAGACAATCGGTAGACAAAAAGGACAGCATTTCCATTGAAAGCCAGATTGAATTTTGCAAATACGAGTTGAAAGGCGGTAACTGCAAGGAATACACAGACGGGCCTGTTAAAATAGGACTAAATCAGAAACACCCCACAGCAAGGGGCGCTCTGGTTTAGTCCTGTTTTTATTCTATGAACATAGAAGGAGGCCAAAATGAGCAAAACAGCCAAAATTACGGCAATCTGTAACCAGAAAGGCGGAGTTGGCAAGACTGTAACAACGGTCAATTTGGGAATCGGACTGGCACGGGAAGGCAAGAAGGTCCTCCTGGTGGACGTAGACCCGCAGGGTTCGCTTACCGCCAGCCTGGGCTATCAGCAGCCGGACCAACTTGAAGGGACCCTTGCCGATGTGCTGGGATTTATCATTACGGATAAGCCTGTGTCCCCCGGAATGGGTATTATCCATCAGGCGGAGGGTGTTGATCTGCTGCCCGCTAACATTGAGCTGTCCGGTCTGGAGGTCACGCTGGTGAACACCATGAGCCGTGAGACAATCCTGCGGGAGTATCTGAACAGTGTCCGCGAACAGTACGATGTGATTCT
>JAAZZJ010000411.1:0-1806 GCA_014237695.1 Oscillospiraceae bacterium
GGAGCAGCACCTTGCCCTGGAGATAGCCCACGTTCACGGCCCCCAGGCGGACATCCCGGCTGTCGGAGCTGTGGTTGCGGTTGTCCCCCATGACGAAGACCTCGTCCTCCGCCAGCGTAAGGGGGAACTGCGTCCCCGCGGTGGTGTAGGTAGGCTCTTTGATGTAGGGCTCGTCCAGCTCCTGCCCGTCCACCGTGACGGTTCCGGAAACCGGGTCCACATCCACGGTCTGCCCGCCCACAGCCACGATCCGCTTGACCAGCGTCTCGTTCAGGGGCTCCTCGGCGTTGTAGGCGTTGAGGACCACCACGTCCCCGGCCTTGAAGGCGCAGAACATGGAATTGAGGATCAGCAGCTCGTCCCCGGTATACAGGGTATTCTGCATAGACGGCCCGTTGACGCTGATAAGCCGCACCCCGAAGGTGAACAGTAGCACCACGCTCACCACCGCCGTCACAAGCGCCTGGGTCCAGCAGTAGAGAGTTCCCTCCAGGGTCTCCGGCTCCTTTTCCTTCTTGGGGGAGGCGTCCTGCGGTTGGACGGCGGTCTCTTCGGTTTCCAGCGCGGGGTCTCTTTTTTCTTCTGCCATGGCGGTACACTCCTTAGCACATAACATCTCTAAGATATAGTATAGCACAAATTTTCCAAAATTTCAACTGCAAAGTGTATGAAAGCAGGGGCGCGAAGCCTCCGTTCTCCCGCCGTTCCGTACAGCGGATAGCCCGAAAACGGTTCTCCCCCACACCCCCGTTCCAGTGTGTGTTTCCTTTCCTTTTCCTGTATGATTTTCAGTATCTTTTTCCGTTTCCTTTTCTGTTCCATTATCTGTTTCTGTTTCATTAGGATAAGAAAAGAAAAACCGGTGGTTTCCGGTCAAAAAAGGGGCCTCCTCCCTGCCGGAACGGGCAAATGCATTTGCCCAAATAGGAAAATACAAGACAGAAATGGCGCGGGGAAAAGGCGGGCGTCCCACAGCGCCGGTCCGTCCCGCAAAAAGCGGCCCCGTGGAAGCCAGAAGCTCCACAGGGCCGCCGCGCAGGGATCGTTTATTCGATGCTGATAATATAATAATACACCGGCTGTCCCCCCGGCAGGACGGACAGCTCCGCGCCGGGACAGTGCTTGGCAAAAATATCCTCCGCCTGGGCGGCCTGCTCCCCGGTGACATCCTCACCGTAGAAGAGGGTGACGAACTCCGCGCCCTTCTCCTCCGCCTTCTCCGCCAGCTTTTCCAGCATGACGTTGATGTCCTGGTTGGTGCCGAACAGCTTCCCGTCCAGCAGGGACAGGTAGTCCCCCTCGTTGATGGCGAAGCCGTCGAAATCGCTGTTCCGGGCGGCGTAGGTGATCTGGGCGGTCGCCACGCCGCTGATGGAACTCTTCATAACCTCCAGCAGCGCCTCCGGCTCCATCTCCGGGTCCACGTTCATCATAGCGGTGACACCCTGGGGGATGGTCTCCGTGGGGACCACCACCACCTCCTTGGACGCCAGGCCCACGCACTGCTGGGCGGCCATGATGATGTTCTTGTTGTTGGGCAGGACAAAGACGGTCTCGGCGGGCACCCGCTCAATCTCCTTCAGGATGCTCTCCGTGGAGGGGTTCATGGTCTGCCCCCCGGAGATGACGCCGTCCACGCCCAGATCCCGGAACACGTCCGCCAGCCCATCGCCTGCGCACACGGACAGGAAGCCGTACCGCTTCTCCGGCTGGGCGGGGGCCCGGGAGCCGTTCTCCAGCTCCTCCTCCACCGCGTCCAGGTCGTCTACGCTCTGGGCCTTCTTCCCGGCGGCCACATCGTCGTAC
>JAAZZJ010000411.1:1816-2081 GCA_014237695.1 Oscillospiraceae bacterium
TTGAGGTAGTCCCGCAGGGGGGTCAGGTTCACCTCCGGATCGTCCTTGCGCACGATGAACACGGTGTCGAAAGCAAAGGTAATCTCCTCCTCGGAGAAGACGTTGAAATCCGCCCTGGACTGCTTGGGGGCCTCCTCGCTCACCTCGGGCATGGGCTCGCCCCGCAGGGAGGCCAGCATCCCCTCCAGGATAGCCAGATAGCCCTTGCCTCCAGCGTCCACCACCCCGGCCTTTTTCAGGACGGGGTTCATGTCGGTGGTCTGGG
>JAAZZJ010000412.1 GCA_014237695.1 Oscillospiraceae bacterium
CCAGTGCATGGGGCCCCACTCGTTGGAGTAGGGGTGGTACTGGTAAAACAGATGGTACTCCCCCTTATAGAGGGAGAATCCGTTGGGGTCGTTCATCCAGCCGATGGTGGGGGTAACGTGGAAGGCGGGCCGTTCCCCGGCGGGGATGCGGGGGCCGTACTGGACCTCAAAATCCCGGGCCTTTTGCAGAGCTTCGCTGGTCATATCGTGTTTCCTCCTGGATTCTTCCAAAATGTGCCTGAAGCCGTAAATCTTTCTTGCGCATATTCTTGCCGGTCAGTGTTTTCCACAGTGGCTTATAGATGATTTTCATAGCCTGCTCTGCCTTTCCGGGCCGGGGCCGGCAGGAACGGCCCTGGCCCTGCGGCATTTCAATCATTATATCGCAATTATGGAGAAAACACAATGCGATCTTGCAATTTCCCTATGAAAGCCGAGAGATATATGACGCATTTGTCCCCGTTTCCCCTTATACCAATTTAAGATCAGGCACCCGGCACTTTGGGGATTTTTACAGGTTTCTGCTTTATCTCACAGGTCACTGTTGTTATTTTTCTCCAGGTGTGCTACAATGGAAGTACACAAATATAAGGAGGGCTTTCTCATGAAACTGCACTTTTTTGGAGCGGACCAATGTGTAACCGGCAGCTGTCACTGCCTGGAGGTCAACGGGAAGCGGATTTTGATTGACTGCGGCCTGCAGCAGGGGCGGGATGAAATCGACAATCATGAGCTGCCCTTTGCACCCAATACCATTGACTATGTACTGATTACTCACGCCCATATCGACCACAGCGGCCGTGTGCCCATGTTGATTAAGCACGGCTTCACCGGGCAGATCTGGACCACCCGCCTTACTGCCAGGCTGCTGGAAATCATGCTGGTGGACAGTGCCTACATCCAGATGTCCGATGCGGAGTATGACAACCGCCGCAATCAGCGTGCGGGCCGGCCCGTTGTTGAGCCCATCTATACTGTGGAGGATGCCATGCGTACCATGGCATATGTCCACACCTGCGAGTACGATCAGGAGATCGGCATCTGCGAGGGCGTCACCGCCACGTTCACCGATGCGGGTCATCTGCTGGGTTCCGCCTCCATCACCATGGAACTTCATGAGGGCAATGTGCGGAAAACCATCGTTTTCTCCGGAGACATCGGCAACATTAACCAGCCCATCATCCGAGACCCCATCCTGCTCAAAAAGGCGGACTACGTGGTGATGGAGTCCACCTACGGCGACCGGAACCACCAGGAGGTGTGGAGCTACACCTCGGAACTGGCCAAGGTCATCGACCGGACCCTGGGACGGGGTGGCAACGTTATCATTCCCGCCTTTGCCGTGGGGCGCACCCAGGAGATTCTCTACTTCCTGCGGCGCATCAAGCAGGAGCATCTGGTCAAATCCGTTCAGGATTTCCCTGTGTACATCGACTCCCCTCTGGCCAGCAAAGCCACCACTATTTTCTGCGGCGATCTGCGGGGTTATCTGGATGAGGAGGCTCTGGCTCTGGTGAAGGGCGGCGTGGATATGTTCTCCTTCCCCGGGCTGCGGCTTACGGAGTCCCTGGAGGAATCCAAGATGCTCAACGCGGACAAGACGCCCAAGGTCATCATTTCCGCCTCCGGCATGTGCGACGCCGGCCGTATCCGCCACCATCTGATGTACAATCTGTGGCGGAAGGAGTGTACCATCGTGTTCGTAGGCTTCCAGGGCCCCGGCACCCTGGGACGCACGCTGCTGGATGGCGCGCCGGTGGTGAAGCTGTTCGGCGAGGAGGTCGCCGTACTGGCTGAGATCGAAAATTTCAAGGGCCTCTCCAGCCATGCGGACCGGGATCACCTGCTGGAGTGGGCGAAGTCTTTCTCCCACCCCACCCATTTCTTTGTCGTACACGGAGACCGTGAGGTAGCGCCTTATTTTGCCGACTCCCTGGTCCGGTTGGGATACAGCGCCCACGCGCCCCAATACACGGAGGTATTTGACCTGGTAACCAATCAGATGCTGGAGCGGGGTTACCTGCCTGAGCGCAAGGTGGTCACGCCCGCCGGGAAGGTCTCCGGACCCTATCAGCGG
>JAAZZJ010000413.1 GCA_014237695.1 Oscillospiraceae bacterium
CCCGGATGACGGGAAACTCCCCGCTGTGGATAAGGCGGTAGGCCGCTACCTGGCCGATCTGGAGGATGTTCTGGACATCCTTCACCTTTAGGACCTTTGGACAGCTGTAAGCAGTCAAGTAAAATGGGCCAAATTTCGCCACAAAGTATACCAGTGCCGGGGCGAGGTTTCGCCAGGAAGTATACCAGCGGAAAAGTTAGTTAGTAATGGACTGGTGGTGCTCCAGTCTGTAGCTGGAGCCGGTCATGTTAATAATCTCACAGCGGTGGATGAGGCGGTCAAGGATAGCGGTGGTAATGGTGGCGTCGCCGAGGAAGTCGGCCCACTCGTCAAACCCCTTGTTGGAAGTAATGATCAGTGACGTTCTCTCACTCATGGCGGAGATAAAGCCAAAGAACAGATTGGCCTCGGCGGGCGAAAGGGGCATGAAGCCCACCTCGTCCACCACCACAAGGGCGGCTTTGTGGAGATACTTGAGGCGGCGCTTGCTGGTACTGGAGATCTCGGCGGTCTTGAGGATGGTCATGAGATTGTCCAGGGTCTCAAAGGCCACGGAGTATCCCAGGTCGAGGCCCTGGACGGCCAGGGAGAGAGCGAGGTGGGTCTTGCCCACACCGGGCGGACCGAGGAAGCAGATATTAAAGGCCTGCTCCACCCAGGTCATATCGGACAGGCGGAGCATCTGCTCCCTGGAAACGCTGCGCTGGAAGCCGAAGTCAAAGGAATCCAGCGTCTTTTCGGCGAGGAGGTTGGCCCGCTTTCTGCGCAGGAGGTTCTGCTTGAGGACGCGAAGCCTCTGCTGCTCAGCCAGGAACAACTCCACGGATTCCAGCGGGGTAAGGCTGTTCTTCCCGGCAAAGAGGGCGTCGAAGTCCACCTGGGCATAACGCAGATCGGCTATCAGGTTATTCACCCGTTCCAAAGGGGTCAGCATCGGGGATCACCCACTTTCGCATAGGCCGAGAGGGGCCGCTTCTGTGTGGTCACATGGTACTTGGAGTCATCCACCGGGATGGTGGGGATGGCTGGCGTGGGCCGCGTTTCGCAGGAGAGAGCGGCCTGGTGCTCCAGGTAGTCCCGCATGGTGTTGGCGCTGTAGAGTCTGCTGCGCCGGCAGAAGCCAATAGCCTGGAGCGCCGCCTCTTTGCCGTACTGGTCCAGCAGGGAATGAATGAGGCGGAACTGGTCCCTGGCATAGCGGGATCTGTCCACGCGGATGGCCGTCAAAAACTCGGTGGCCCTGCCGTCCAGCTCAGCGTCCAGTTCCTCCAGCAGCTTGTCCAGCTTTGAGGTGCGGTCCCGCCGGTGGGACTGGCTCTGGATCAGCAGCCCCCGCCCGGAGGAGATGCGGTGCTCGCAGATGGGTTCGCCAAACATCGTCTGGATGTACAGAACCCCGTCCAGTGTTTCAATGCGCACCTCTGGCTGGGTGGTGTAGGTACCCAGAGGGACGGAATAGCGGTTGCTGTTGTAGATAATTGTGTTGTCCTTGCGCACCGTCCGGCAGATCACCGGGCGCTTCACCTGGTCACAGACCGGCAGGGGCCGCAGGTACTCTCGCTCCTCTTGGAATACCTCCGCTGGGATCAGCTTGGTGGTCCCATGCACCTTGGCGTTGGCGGTCCGCTCCAGCCATTCCAGACAGCTTCCGTTGAGGATGCCATCGTCCACATACAGCCGGTGGCTGAGGAAGTTCCCCTTGATGTACTTCACCACATTCTCGATCTTTCCCTTGCTCTCCGGGTCCGCCCCACGGCACATTCGGATGGACAACCCGCATTCCTGCCGGAACTTCTCAAACTCATAGGTGTAGATGATGTCCCCGGCATTTTCACTTACGCATACGATACTGTCCTGGTCGAATACCAGTTCCTCCGGCATCCCGCCCATGTATTGGAAGCAATCATGGCAGATCCGTACAAGGTCTACGCTGGTAAAGGGCCGGTTTTGCTCCTGTGCGTACTTGTACCGCGACCGGGACAGTACGAACGCCGCCACATACACCTTGGTCTGCCCGCCGTCCACGTTGGGCATCATCTTCTGTCCGACATCCACCTGCATCTGTTTCCCC
>JAAZZJ010000414.1 GCA_014237695.1 Oscillospiraceae bacterium
GTGCAGGAGAACGGCGAGATGTTTTACCAGCGGTTCCTTCTGGACTGCACTGCCCAGAAGATGCGGGAGGAAGAGGAGCGCACGGAAAAGGAACGGCGGCATATGGAGCTGGTCCAGGCGCTGAGCATTGACTACAGCCTGGTGTGCTTTTTTGATCTGGATACCGGCCGGGGCTATCCCCTCCGTGTGGCGGGCAGCCGCCGGCAGAAGCTGGAAGAAATCTTTGACGGGGACATCCTGCTTCAGGAGAGCATGGAGCGCTACATAGAGCAGTACGTCTACCCGGAGGATCAGGCGCTGCTGCGGCAGACCGTTTCCGCGCAATGGCTGATTGAGGAGCTGGGCGCGAAGCGGCTGTGCTATGCCAACTACCGTACGGTCTGCGGCGAGGAGATGGAGTATTTCCAGATCAAGGCCGTGTGCGCGGGCGTGTGGGACCAGAGGAGAGGCATCGTTCTGGGACTGCGCAGCGTGGACGCGGAGACCCGCGGCGAGATGGAGAAGAAGAGCCTGCTTGAGGACGCGCTGCTCCAGGCCAACCGGGCCAGCAAGGCCAAGAGCGTCTTCCTCTCCAACATGTCCCACGACATCCGTACGCCGATGAATGCCATTGTGGGCTTCACGGCCCTGGCCATTACCCATATTGAGCAGAGAGAGCAGGTGGCGGGGTATCTCCAGAAGATCATGACCTCCGGCAACCACCTGCTGAGCCTCATCAACGACATCCTGGACATGAGCCGGATCGAGAGCGGAAAAATGCACCTGGAGGAAGCCCCGTGCAGCCTGCCGGACATTCTCCACGGACTGCGCAACATCATCCAGGCGGATATCCACGCCAAGCAGCTGGAGCTGTACATCGACGCGGTGGACGTGGTCAACGAGGAAATCTGCTGCGACAAGCTGCGCCTGAATCAGCTGCTGCTGAATCTGCTGAGCAATTCCGTCAAGTACACGCCTGCCGGCGGCATTGTCAGCATGCGGATCATCGAAAAGCCGGGCGCGCCCGCCGGGTATGGCTGCTATGAATTCTACATCCGGGATACCGGCATCGGCATGAGCCCGGAGTTTGTTGCCCGCATTTTTGAGCCCTTCGAGCGGGAGCGGAATTCCACCATCAGCCGTATTCAGGGGACCGGTCTGGGAATGGCCATTACCAAGAGCATCGTGGACATGATGAACGGTACCATCAGCGTCAAGAGCGAGCAGGGGGTGGGCTCCGAGTTCCTGGTGACGCTGACCTTCCGCCTGAACGAGGGGGAGAAGGAGCCCCAGACCATCCCGGAGCTGGCGAACTGCCGCGCTCTGGTGGTGGACGACGATTTCAACACCTGCGACAGCGTCTCTTACATGCTCCAGCAGATCGGTATGCGGGCGGAATGGACCCTGTCGGGGAAGGAGGCGGTACTCCGCACCCGCCAGGCGGTGATGCGCCAGGACAACTACTGTGTATATATCATCGACTGGCTGCTCCCCGATATGAACGGGGTGGAGGTTACCCGCCGGATCCGCAAGGAGATGGGCGACGACGTTCCCATTATCGTCCTGACCGCTTACGACTGGTCCGATATCGAGGAGGAGGCCCGGGAGGCGGGCGTCACGGCCTTCTGCAGCAAGCCCCTGTTCCTGTCGGAGCTGCGCCGCTGCCTGCGCTCCGTAATCAGCGCGGAGACTCCGGAGCTGGTGAAGGCCGCCAAGGTTGCACCGGGCCGCCATACCGGGCACATTTTGCTGGCGGAGGACAATGAGCTGAACCAGGAGATCGCCCAGGCGATTCTGGAGGAAGCCGGCTTTACCCTGGACGTGGCGGAAAACGGAGAGACAGCGGTGAAGATGGTAAAGCACTCCGACCCCGGATATTACCGTCTGGTGCTGATGGATATCCAGATGCCGGTGATGGACGGCTACGAGGCGGCCAAGGCCATCCGCGCCCTGCCTGACCGGGAGCTGGCCTCCATCCCCATTCTGGCCATGACAGCCAACGCCTTTGAGGAGGACAAACAGGCGGCGCTGAAATGCGGGATGAACGGCCACATTGCCAAGCCCATCCACATCGGCAAGCTGCTGGA
>JAAZZJ010000415.1 GCA_014237695.1 Oscillospiraceae bacterium
GCGGACGCAAATAAAATAGCCACTATAAGACAATATGAAACTAGTGTTTCGCGCAAGTAAGTAAGCAAATCTACATGAAAATCTGTGTTTTGAGTACACCATATGCAAGTTTCCAGGGAAATGACGCATTTGACCTTGAAATTACTCTCCCGCAGCACCTCGCTCAGATTTTTCAGCACCGCGTAGGGCAGCATGATGGCGCTCTCGTCCACGCCGGCAGCGGCCTCCACCGCCCGCAGAAGCCGCTCGTTGTCGGGCATGGTGTCGTCCAGCGTGGGCTCATCCAGCTCCAGGGACAGGAAGCTGATGTCACTGCCAAAGGCAATGCCCGCATCCTCCAGCTGCTTGCGGAGATTTTCAAAGATGGCAATCTCCTCCGGAGAGCTGAGGTCCGCCATTTTCATCCGGGAGCGGTAAGCGGAGGCGATATCGGGCACCTCAATCTCCGCATCGCCGGTGATGGTGGCGAGACAGGCCAGCCGCCAGCCGGCGTCATATTCGTCCTGGGTGATATGGCGGTTGATGGGGGCGTCCAAACTGCCGGAGGCCAACCGGACCCGGCATTTGCCGCATACGCCGTTGCCGGAGCAGGGGGCGTCGATGGCCACATTGGCTTTCCGGGCCACATCCAGGAGCTTTTCACCGGGGTTGGCGTCGATCGTCACCGGATTGCCGGTTTCAAAGCGGAAGGTGATGGTAAACATAGTAAATAACAGCCCTTTCTCAGGATTTCAACTCTGCTGGAACATATTATACCGGTCCGGCGGCGGCTTGTCAAGGATTCAGCAATCTGCTTCTCCGGAAAACCCGGCGAAAAATTCTCCTTGACTTTAGTACGAAACCGGATTATAATAGGGTGAGCTGCAATTAGTACGGTTTCGTACTGAAAGAAGGAAACGAAGGAAACGGAGGACGGGGAATGGATCAGGAGCTTCACCGACTGAACCGGCGGATCGTTGCCGCCACCAGTGCCTCGGACGGCGCATACTACCGCTGGGCGGTCCGGTCCGGGGTCACGCCGCATACCCTGGACCTGCTCTATGCGCTGGATGACGGACAGCCTCATTCCCAGAAACAGATCTGCGAGGAGTGGGCGATCCCCAAGACTACCGTCAATACGGTGGTCAGATCCTGCCGGGAGGCGGGATATATCACCCTGGAGCCCATGCCGGACCAGCCCCGGCAACGGCAGCTGTGCCTCACCCCGGCGGGAATGGCCTACGCCCGGGAGGCGCTGGCGGAGCTGTATGTTCTGGAAAATCAGGCCATGGCGGCGGCGGTAGAGCGGTATGGGCCGTCGTTTGTGGATGCCCTGGAGCTGTACTGTGCCTCCTTCCGGGAGGCGTTGGCGGCAAATCTGTCAGAGAAAGAGGAAAACGATTCCATATGAGGATCCAATTATCCGAACACTTTACTTATGGGAAGCTCCTGCGCTTTACCTTCCCGTCTATCGTCATGATGATCTTTACCTCCATCTACAGTGTGGTAGACGGGGTATTCGTGTCCAATTTCGCCGGGAAGACCCCTTTCGCGGCCATCAATCTCATCATGCCCCTGCTGATTATTGCCGGCGCTCCGGGCTTCATGGTGGGTACCGGCGGCTCCGCCATTGTGGCAAAGACCATGGGGCAGGGCAAGCCGGAGCTGGCGAACCGGCATTTTTCCTTCCTGGTCTGCGCTGCCGCTGTAGGCGGCGCGGCAGTAGGCTGGCTGGGCGCGGCCTTTGCCCGTCCTATTGCGTCCGCCCTGGGGGCGGAGGGGGAGATGCTGGAGTGCTGCGTACTGTACGCCCGGATCATCCTGGCGGCCAACCCTTTTTTCATCCTGCAAAACGTGTTCCAGAGCTTTTTTGTCGCGGCGGAGAAGCCCAAGCTGGGCCTGTATGTCACCGTAGGAGCCGGCCTCACAAATATCCTGCTGGACGCGCTGCTGGTAGGCGTGTTCCGCTGGGGCGTGGCGGGAGCGGCCATTGCTACCATTCTCAGTCAGGCGGTGGGCGGTCTGACCCCCGCCGCTTACTTCCTTCGGAAGAACGACAGCCTGCTGCGGCTGGTCCGCCCCCGGT
>JAAZZJ010000416.1 GCA_014237695.1 Oscillospiraceae bacterium
TATCTTTCCACATTTCGGGCATTTCTTCCATGCCTCTATCGTTTGTTTTCTCATAGTTCTTTATTATAGCATAATAGCTTTAGTTTGGACACTCCCTCGAGACATTTCCCCTCCCGGCAGTCTCACCGCTCCCGCTGCTCCAGGACCTGCTTCACGATCCGGATGAACCCGGCGGCATACTGGGGCAGAGCGCCGCCCTTGGGATAGCAGGCATAGAAATGACGGTGGTTCTCATAGTCCCGCAGCGGGTAAAAGGCGCCGCGGCGGCGGACCATACCGTCCACGTAGATGTCGGAGCAGAGCATACAGCTTCCGGTGCCCAGGGCGGTGCGCTTGGCCACCTCCAGGGAATCCGTCTCCAGGAGAATGCGGGGACGCAGGCCGTGCCGGCGGAACAGGGCGTCCTGGACCACCCGGATGCTATGCCCTTCTTTGAGGCTGATGAAGGTGTCCTCCGCCGCATCCTCCACGCTGACCGCCGTACCGGGGGGGAAACGGCCCGCAAGGGAGGAACTCCCTCCGGCAAGAATGCCGGTCACCTCCTGCTCGATGAGTTCGTAGGACAGACGCGGACTGGTGGAGTCGATGGCGGCCAGCGCCAGGTCCACCTCTCCGCGGCTCACCAGCTCCTCCAGGTGGGCGCTGCCCCTCTCGGTAAGCTCCAGGGACACGTGGGGATACTGCATGGCGAACCAGGGCAGAGCCAGAGGCAGCACCTGCCCCGCCCGCTGGACGCTGATCCCCAGGCGGAGCCGCCCGCTGTTCTCCTCCCGGATCTCCTGGAGCTGATTTCCCAGCCGCCGGTGGGCAGCCAGGATGATATCGGCGGCCTCCAGATATTTCTCTCCGGCGAAGGTCAGCCGGAAAGGTGACACGCTCCGGTCAAACAAGGGCATTCCCAGCTCCGTCTCCACCTGACGGAGCATCTGGCTCAGAGCCGGCTGGCTGACGTACAGCTTCCGGGCCGCGGCGGTAACCCCGCCCTCCCGGGCAATGGCGCGGATGCAGCGGGCCTGTTTCAGATTCATAGATTTCTCCCTCCTGTTTTGCGGCAGATATAACAAATATCATCACTGATTGCTTTTGATAAGCATAACATAAAACTTATGAAAATGGAAGATATGACCTGATATCAGAAAATACTTATTTGTAAATCAGAAAATAACTATTTGTCCTATATGCCGGCCTGTGATATGATTCGTCCAGCGGCTCCCGATGGGAGCTTTTCGAAAACGGAGAAGATGTTCCGTGGAAAAGGAGGAAACGGTATGGATATCCTGAAGCCTGCGGCGGCAGGCACGCTGGAGTCCAGTGACGCGCAGGTGACTGTGGAGCCCGGCGGCGGCAGTGTGGAGCTGCATCTGACCAGCTCTGTCATGAACCAGTACGGCCGGCAGATCAGGGCCACGGTCCTGGAAACCCTGGAGCGGCTGGAGGTCACTGACGCCCGGGTCACCGTGGTGGACAAGGGCGCGCTGGACTGCACCATCAAGGCCCGTGTGGAGTGCGCCGTGCTGCGCAGCTGCGGAAGGTCCGCAGAACAGATTCCGTGGGGAGGTGCGGTACGATGATTCCCCGTCCAAAACCGGAACGGTTCCGGCTGCGCCGGACCATGATGTTCATGAACGCCCAGAAGCCCGGTCTGATCCGGGACGCCTATATCTACGGCTGCGACAGCATTATGCTGGACCTGGAGGACGCGGTGGCAGAGAGTCAGAAGGATGCCGCCCGGTTTTCCCTGTACCACGCGCTGAAGTCCATCGACTACGGCGATACGGAGGTCATCGTCCGTATCAACGGCCTGGACACCCCCCATTGGCGGGAGGATATCCGGGTGTGCGTGGCCGGCGGGGCCGACGGTATCCGCATCGCCAAGTGCGAGTGCGCCCGGGACGTGAAGACCGTGGAGCAGGCGGTGGAGGAGGCCGAGGAGGCGCGACTACAGGCACTGTTCCAGGCCGAGCTTGGGGTGGAGTTCGCCCCGAAACCCAAGCCAAAGGCACAGGGCAACAAAAAGGCGAAGAAGAAGGGCGGGGTGCTGGCGTTC
>JAAZZJ010000417.1 GCA_014237695.1 Oscillospiraceae bacterium
TAGGCGCGGAGTCCGGGGCCGCGCAGGTCCCGGGCTATCGAAAAGAAATAAGCGGGGAGCGGCCCGCAGGGCCGCAGAACCAAGTCAGGAGAAGAACCATGCCTTTTCTAATTACTGCCATTGTTTTACTTATTTTAGCCGTCATCTATCTGATTTCCCTCCTCCCCAGGAGAAACCACCCCGGCTGGGAGGCCTTCCAAACCGCCCGGTTCGCCCACCGGGGCCTCCACGACGCCGGGGCGGGCCGCCCCGAAAACTCTATGGCCGCCTTCCGGGCGGCAATAGAAAAGGGCTTCGGCGCGGAGCTGGACCTTCACCTGATGGCGGACGGCAATCTTGCCGTAGTCCATGACAGCGATCTCACCCGGGTCTGCGGAAAGAAAGGATTCATCGAGGACCTGCGGGCGGAGGATCTGAAAAACTACCCCCTCCAGGGGACGGAGGAGACCATCCCCCTCTTTGGGGAGGTGCTGGACCTCTTCGCGGGGAAAACGCCCCTGATTGTGGAGCTGAAGGCAGAGCGGGGCAACGCCGCCGCCCTCACTGACGCCGCCATGGCGGCGTTGGCGGACTGGCACGGTACATACTGCGTGGAATCCTTCCACCCCGGCGTGCTGCTGCGGCTGAAAAAGAAATACCCCCGGGTCATCCGGGGGCAGCTGAGCCAGAACTTTTTGAAGGGCGGCGAGGTCAACGGCCTGTCCCTGCCGGTGCGCTTCGCGCTGACGAACCTGCTGACCAGCGTATTGACCCGGCCGGACTTTATCGCCTACAACTGCCTGGACCGAAGGAATATCAGCCTGCGGATCATGAAAAGGCTCTACGGCGTCCATGAGGCGGCGTGGACCGTCCGGGAACGGGAGACCATGGGCAGGCTGGAAAAGGAAGGCGTGCCCTGCATTTTTGAAAACTTCGTGCCGTGAGGCGGGAGAAGATAACAAAAGAACCACCCGGAGACGGGTGGTTCACTTTGTTGTCTGGTTGGAAATCAGCCTACCTGATTGAGCTTCAAGGTCATGGCGCTCTTCTTGTGAGCGGCATTGTTCTTGTGCAGAATGCCCTTGGCGGCAGCCTTATCGACAGCCTTCACGGCAACCTTGTAAGCGCCCTCGGCCTCGGTGCGATTGCCATCAGCGGCAGCAGCCTCAAACTTCTTGACGGCGGTCTTCATCGCGGATCTCTCAGCCTTGTTGCGGGCATTGCGGGCCTCAGCCACCAGCACGCGCTTCTTAGCGGACTTGATATTCGGCAAACCAAACACCTCCTCCAATGGGGGCTATGGGGGAGCAAACATCTTCCCCATGCAGAATGATATTTTAGCACGGTTTCACATAAATTGCAAGGAAAACTTTCAATTTATTTCCCCCTTTTTTACATATTTTTCTGTCCCGGGGACATACTGGGGGAAAACCACCAGATTTTGTGTCTGGACAAGGGAGGAGACCCCAATTATGCTGACAATCCGTACCGATCTGGCCATGGAGGCCCACCAGCTCTGGCGGGAAAAGGCCGGGGAGACCACAAAACTGTCCGGCGTGTCCGCCCGGGAGGAGGAGCTGGAGGGATTTCCCCTGAACCGCGTGGAGATTCTGGACCAGGAGGGGGAGACTGCCCTGGGAAAGCCCCGGGGGACCTATCTGACACTGGACGTATCCGCCCTGTGGCGGCGGGAGGAGGACGTATTTCTCCGGGCCGCCCGGGCGGTGGCGGCGCTGTTGGAGCCCCTGCTGCCGGAGAAGGGACCCGTGCTGGCGGCCGGGCTGGGCAATCCGGCCATGACCGCGGACGCCCTGGGGCCCCGGATGCTGGATCATCTGCTGGTCACCCGGCATTTGCAGGAGGTGCTGCCGGGCTTCCGCAGCGTGGCCGGTCTGGGGGCCGGGGTGCTGGGCAGCACCGGCATGGAGGCGGCGGAATGGGTCCGGGGGGCGGCGGACCACGTGAAGCCCGCGGCGGTGGTGGTGGTGGACGCCCTGGCGGCCCGGAGCCTGGACAGGCTGTGTGCTTCCATACAAATCTCAGACACGGGGCTCATTCCGGGGAGC
>JAAZZJ010000418.1 GCA_014237695.1 Oscillospiraceae bacterium
ATCGAGCGCTCGGCGTCGCTCTCGTCCGGCAGGCGGTCCGCCCCCGCGAGCACCTGCATGCCGCAGCGCCCGCAGATGCCGTCCGCCCCGCAGGCGATGGCGATTTCCACGTTGTCATTTACAATGAAGGGGACGCCATACCGGCGGCACAGGTCACAAATCTCTTTTGCTTCCTGAAAGAACGCCCCTTCCTCCAGATCCTTCTCCCGCAGCTGCACACAGGTTACGCCGCCTTGCAGGGCCGCTTCCAGCTGCTCCAGCAAGGTCTGCTTCCCGGTCCAGGCCCGGTCCGTGACGGCGTAGAGCAGCATATGCCGCTTATCGCACCTCATACTTGGCTCCCCTCTCCAGCTCCGCCGGGGTGAGGCGGTACATGGCGTCGATGATGTAGTTCCGATAGGAGGAATTGCCGTCCAACTCGGTCAGCCGCCGGTGGGCGATCTCCCCGCACAGGCCCATGGCGCACACGGCGGCGGCCGTGGCCTCCAGGGGACAATCCGGATTGGCGGTGACAAAGGCCGCCGTCAAAGCGGAGAGCTGACAGCCGGTGCCGGTGATGGAGGCCATCTCCGGACGGCCGTTGCGGATGCAGAAGGCCCGCTCCCCGTCCGTTACAAGGTCAATGGCCCCAGTGACGGCAGCGACCGCTCCGGTCCGCCGGGCAAAGTCCTTGGCGAAAGCCACAGCACCGTCCAGGTTCTCCTCCGTCACCTTGTCCGCCACATCGGCGTCCACCCCCTTGGTGGTGCCGCTGCCCAGGGCCAGGGTCTTGATTTCGGAAATATTGCCCCGAATCACCGCAAGCTTTACCTCGTTCAGCAGCCGAAGGGCGGTATCCGTCCGCAGGGTGGAGGCCCCCGCCCCCACCGGGTCCAGCACCACAGGATGGCCCAGCTCATTGGACCGCTTCCCGGCGGCGAGCATGGCCGGGATGGTGCGCTGGTTCAGGGTTCCAATGTTGATGTTCAGTCCACCGCAGATGGTGATGATCTCCACGGCATCCTCCGGGTCGTCCGCCATAATGGGCGAGCCGCCGCAGGCCAGCAGCATATTGGCGCAGTCGTTCACGGTGACATAGTTGGTGATGTTGTGGACCAGGGGGGATTTCTGGCGGACATTCTCAAAAATCGGTTCAAACATGGTTTTTTGCTCCCTTTCTCTGATTGGCAACAAAAAACAGGGGGCATCTGATACGAT
Source organism: Oscillospiraceae bacterium (assembly GCA_014237695.1). GTDB lineage: Bacteria > Bacillota > Clostridia > Oscillospirales > Oscillospiraceae > Pelethomonas. Next base: position 1,198 of record JAAZZJ010000418.1, read on the forward strand.
GCCCCCTGAAAAAAGTAGCGTTTCCTACGACTTCCTCCGGCGGCATTATCCGCATCAGGTTCAAGGGTCGAAGGTCTACCTTCCTCTCTGCCTGTCACACAAGCTCCCCCTACTATGTTGTTTTCCACATTGTAATGCAATTCTTTTCCAGTGTCAATTATATTTTTCTTGGCTGAAAGTAAAAAAGGTATTTAGAGTGAGTATCCCGCTCGCTTTTTCCGCTGTGTAAAAATCAAAACGTACAGTGCGGGCCATACCACGCAATGAATAGACAGTATGCCGGCATCTTTGATTGCCGCGCCTGTATTCCCGGCGGACAGGGCCATAATGCCGTCGAAGGCGGGCTGGGATGGGACGAGATTGCAGAGGACCGCCGACAGCCCGCTGACCCCAATTAGAGCACATACAATGGGCACCGCGATAAATACCAGCATGATGATCTTGATATAGACCACACCGATCATCAGGCCCTCGGAGAGCTTGCCGGTAAACAGTCCGATCAGCGCCGCCACAAAGGACGACAGAACGATCAGCGCCAGCATGATCCCCCAATTATGCCAGGATAGTTGAAAGCAAATACATGCCGTTATGATAGACGATAAACTCCCAAAGAGAAATCCTACCACGACTTTCTGCATAATGTACTGGCTGGGTGTCATAGGAAGGATCTCGTTGACAAACGCCACGCCGTCCTCTTTTTCGGAAATGATGTTCATGGCGTTGAACGTACAGCCCATAAACATAGCCACGATCAGCACGGCGGGGATGAAAATGTCTTGAAAGTTTTCCAAAATATCAGGCCGATCCAACACCTGGACTTCTGTTTGTTTAGCGTTTTCTTGCCGC
>JAAZZJ010000419.1 GCA_014237695.1 Oscillospiraceae bacterium
GTACGCCGGACGGGCCGCCGAGACGGCGGGCATCTCCCGCACGGCCATGCTCACGGAGGTGGAGCGGGCCAGGCGGAAAAAGCAGGGCCAGGAGCGCCGGACGCTCCAGCGGGAGAATCTGAACACCGCCGCCCTGCGCCAGCCCAGGGACAGGACGATCCGGTATACCGATCTCCGCTCCGCCATGGCGGAGGAGGGCGTCATCCGCCTGCTTCTGCTGGACGGCACGCTGGCGGACAAGTGCCGGGAGCTGAGCCAGGAGGCGTTCAGCTCTCCGTTTCTGGGGCGGATATACCGGACCCTCACGGAGGCCTGGGACGAGGGGCAGGCTTTGACGGCGGCATCCCTGGCGGCGCACTGCACGCCGGAGGAGATGGGCCATTTGTCCGGCGTTCTGCAAAGGCCGGAGTCGATAGCAAACGCGGACCGGGCCCTGGAGGACTACATACAGGTGATACGGCGCTCTGCGGAGAAGCGGCAGGGAGAGGAGCCTGACGACCCTCTGCGGGCGGCTGTGGAGAAAAATAAGGCAGACAAAAAGAAAAAGGGTAATGGAGGAAAGCACTCATGACAAAAAAGAAGGAAGAGCTGACGATGGGAGCAGAAAAAGCCGCCGAGAACAAGAAAGCCGAGGGCGAGAAGAAGTACGCGCGCCTGCCGGATAAAGTGGTGTCTGCGCTGCCTGCCGCCGCCATCCTGCTGGCCAATGAAAAAATCATGGACCTGTTCGCCCGGGGCAAGAAGCGGGGCCGCCTGGACTCGGCGGAGATGATGGAGGTCCTGGACGAGATTGAGCTGGACAGCGATCAGATGGAGAAAATTTACGACTCGCTGGAGTCGCTTTCCATCGAGATCGGCAGCGAGGAGGACATCCTGCCGGAGATACCCGACGATATCGACCCGCCCCTGGACGAGATCGTGGACATCGAGGAGGAGGAGCTGGTCGATCCCAACACCCTGGTGGACAGCTTCGCCATCGACGACCCTGTCCGCATGTACCTCAAGGAGATCGGCAAAGTGCCCCTGCTCTCCCCGGAGGAGGAGATCGACCTGGCCCAGAAGATGAGCAGCGGCAACCTTGCCCAGGAGCAGCTGGACAGCGCGGAGGAGGGCAGCCTCTCCGCCGAAGAGACGGCCCAGCTGAAAGCCCTGCTCAAGGAGGGGGAGAAGGCCAAGCAGAAGCTGGCCGAGGCCAACCTGCGCCTGGTGGTGTCCATCGCCAAGCGGTACGTGGGCCGGGGAATGCTGTTCCTGGACCTCATCCAGGAGGGCAACCTGGGCCTCATCAAGGCGGTGGAGAAGTTCGACTACACCAAGGGGTATAAGTTCTCCACCTATGCTACCTGGTGGATCCGGCAGGCCATCACCCGCGCCATCGCCGACCAGGCCCGGACCATCCGTATCCCGGTGCATATGGTGGAGACCATCAACAAGGTCATCCGCGTCTCCCGCCAGCTCCTTCAGGAGCTGGGACACGACCCCTCCCCGGAGGAGATCGCCGGCGAGATGGCCATGCCCGTGGACAAGGTCCGGGAGATTTTGAAGATCGCCCAGGAGCCCGTCAGCCTGGAGACCCCCATCGGCGAGGAGGAGGACAGCCATCTGGGCGACTTCATCCCCGACGAGGGCGCCAGCGAGCCCAGCGAGGCCGCCAGCTTCACCCTGCTGAAGGAGCAGCTGGTAGATGTTCTGGGCACTCTGACGCCCCGGGAGGAGAAGGTACTGAAGCTCCGCTTCGGCATTGAGGACGGCCGCACCCGCACGCTGGAGGAAGTGGGCAAGGAGTTCAACGTGACCCGTGAGCGCATCCGCCAGATCGAGGCCAAGGCCCTGCGGAAGCTCCGCCACCCCAGCCGCAGCAAGAAGCTGAAGGATTTCCTGAATTGATCCTTTTTCTCCCGAGAAAAAGGATCAAACCCAAAACAGCTCGATACGGCAAAAAGGAGAAGCATCAGCCGATGCTTCTCCTTTTCTGCGCGTTTCTTAGAGCCTGTTTACTATCTCAACGTGTGCGGATTGGCGAGTGGATTTTTTGTCCAG
>JAAZZJ010000420.1 GCA_014237695.1 Oscillospiraceae bacterium
CTGCCCCTTTGAAAGGGCGTCAGCTGTGCGGCGGCCTGCGGCCGCCAGCAAGCCTAAGGCGGGCTTTGCCCGCCCCACGGCCGGAGTTGGTTGAACGCCAAGCCACTAGATCAGAAGCCCGAAGGACTGGAAGTTCAGGGGCAGTGCAACTCTTCCTGTGCAACCAAAGTTCGTAAATCCCTCGCCGAGGATTTGCCGAACAGGCAAAGCCGAGAAAGGGATCCTTAAACCGTAGGTTTAAGCGCGTTTTTGGTTACTTTTGCCGCGGGGCAAAAGTAACCGCAGGGTCCGGGGCTGCGTAAGCCCCGGGCTATCGAACAGAAACAACTCCCCCGCGCCGGAACGGCGCGGAAGAAAGGAATCACCCTATGATCGACCAGGAAAAAGGCTACGTTGTCTTTACCGAGGAAATGAAAAAAACCCACACCATCCTGGTGCCCAACATGCTGCCCATGCACTTCAAAATGATCTGCAAGGTCATGGGCCGCTCCGGCTACAGGATGGAGCTGCTGGAGACCAGCGGGCCTCAGATCGCGGAGACTGGCCTCAAATACGTACATAACGATACCTGCTATCCCGCAATCCTGGTCATCGGGCAGTTCATCGACGCCCTCCAGAGCGGGAAGTATGACCCGGACAGGGTGGCGCTCATCCTGTTCCAGACCGGAGGCGGGTGCCGGGCCTCCAACTATATCCATCTGCTGCGCAAGGCGCTGGAAAAGGCCGGAATGGGCCATGTGCCGGTGATAAGCCTGTCTCTGGCGGGACTGGAGAAGCACCCGGGATTCCGGCTGTCCCTGAACGTCATCATGAAAATGATGTACGGGGTGCTGTACGGGGACCTGCTCATGACGCTGGTGAACCAGTGCAAGCCCTACGAGCTGGAAAAGGGGACCGCCCAGGCACTGGCGGAGCGCTGGACCGGCCAGCTTGCGGAGGAAATGGGCGACAGGGCCGGCTACCGCTATGTGAAAGCCAATTACCGCCGGATCCTGGACGATTTCGCCAGCATACCCATGGAGAAATCCGACAAGGTGAGGGTGGGCATCGTGGGGGAGATCTTTGTCAAATACTCCCCCCTGGGCAACAATAATCTGGAGCAGTTCCTGGTGGACGAGGGGGCGGAGGCGGTCGTGCCCGGCCTGCTGGACTTCTGCCTGTACTGCGTATACAACAATCTGCTGGACAGGAAGCTCTACGGGATGCAGAAGCAGGTCCAGCTTGCCTACCGGATCGCCTACCGGTATCTGGTGAACAAGGAGCGGGATATGATCGAGGCCATCCGGGCGCACGGGCGCTTTGAACCGCCCACCCTCTTTACCCACACCATCGGGCTGGTGCAGGGGACCATCAGCATGGGCGTCAAAATGGGGGAGGGGTGGCTCCTTACGGCGGAGATGCTGGAGCTGGCGGACAAGGGCGTGGGGAACATCGTATGTACCCAGCCCTTCGGATGCCTGCCCAACCATATCTGCGGCAAGGGGATGATGAAGCCCATCAGGGAGCGGAATCCCCATGTCAACATCGTCGCCATCGACTATGACGCCGGGGCTACCCGGGTCAATCAGGAGAACCGGCTCAAGCTCATGCTGGCCAACGCACGGCAGAGGGAGAACGGAAACGCGGCGCGGAAAAAAGAGGAAATTCCGGCGTAAACACATATAGGCCATGTTTGAAAAATGTCAAAACGCCCAAACGGCGGCTGGAGCGGTCCGGCCGCCGTTTTATACTGCTCAGCAAAATTTTCTGTAAAGACCCTTATTTTTTGTATTTCGCCGCCGATTATATGGGTGTAGGCAGAAGGGCGGACAGGAGTCCATACCCAACCGCCATGTTTGGTCCCGGACGGTCAGCGCAGGCCGGAGGGGGCCGGTCCCTGCGCCAAGCGTCCCGGGCAGTCCGGCCGGGTGTCTGAGTCGGGAGGCGCGACAATTCATGGGCGATCCGCAAGGATAGCGGACGCGACAATTATTAAGGAGATCGAAATGAGAATTCAGCATAATATTACGGCGATGAACGCCTATCGCAACTACAACATCA